>NZ_JFGV01000007.1:0-111100 GCF_000612035.1 Photorhabdus aegyptia
AATGATGAATGGAACACCAATAAGAGCTAAAGATAGCTCGAAAGGAAAAGCCCAAATAGGCAATCAACGTGCTTTAGAAATGTGGAATAAAATTTTAGAGGTATAACAATGAAAAGCGAAAATAAGAGGTTTATAACTGAACCAATGAATTTTTTATTTTCAGATAATCTTTTATCAGGGGGAGTAAAAGCACCTTCTGATATTATCCTATTGGAAGATAAAGACAAATTCCTTAGATTATCATTAAGTCAAGATTTACCAGATGGATATTTAGTCTGGCAAGATCTTATAGAAAATAGCGTTGGTGAATTTTCTTTAAAAAATAACTATTCTGAAGCTGAAGATTACTTAGAAGATATTGACGAAGAATACAGTGATTTACAAGAGGAATCAATCTTGGAAAAGATCTTTGAGATATATAAAGAAGGGTTATATCCATGCGGAATGACTAAGGATGAAAAAATAGTCACCTTTAATCCAATGATATTAAAAACTGGTTGATATAGAAAACATATTCTCATGAAAAAGCCGGAAAGATCCCCGTGATCTTTCGGCTTTGTTATTTTTATACTTAAAATAAATATTTTACAGGGTTGAATTTATATATTAAATATATAGATTAAAATCTCAAAAATATAAAATAAATAATAAGATAAACAAAGGAATAATACAGGAAAATATAATATTAATGATAAATATATACATAAGCTATATTTTAGCTATTTTATTCTGTTTTCTCTCTGAAACAGCAAAAAGCCGGAATCGCTTCCGGCTGGTTTCTTTCTTACCGTGGTACATACCCACAGTAAGCCTACGTCGATTTCACTCGTTCAATGTTTGCGCCAAGTCCGCGCAACTTATCTTCAATATGTTCATAACCCCGGTCAATATGATAAATACGGTCAACAACCGTCACGCCTTCCGCAATACAACCCGCCAGAACTAAGCTCGCCGATGCGCGTAAATCCGTCGCCATGACCTGAGCACCAGATAATTTTTTAACACCATGACAAAGCACGGTGTTACTTTCAATTTCCGCATGCGCACCCATTCGAATTAATTCAGGGATATGCATGAAACGGTTTTCGAAAATAGTTTCGGTGATCATCCCAGCACCTTCCGCAACCAAATTCAGTAAGCTGAACTGTGCCTGCATGTCGGTCGGGAAACCTGGGTGCGGAGCAGTACGTAATGTCACCGCTTTAGGGCGTTTACCGTGCATATCGAGGCTTATCCAATCTTTACCAATTTCAATATCAGCACCCGCCTCACGTAATTTAGCCAATACCGCATCCAGCGTATTAGGCTGAGCATGACGGCAAACCACTTTGCCACCGGATATCGCCGCCGCAACAAGAAATGTCCCCGTTTCAATCCGATCAGGTAGTACACGATATACACCACCACCTAGACGTTCTACGCCTTCAATGGTGATATGGTCTGTGCCCGCCCCTGTAATTTTTGCACCCAAGGTATTGAGGAAATTAGCCGTATCTTCGATTTCAGGTTCACGTGCTGCGTTCTCAATAACTGTTGTCCCTTCTGCCAACGTTGCCGCGGTCATAATCGTGACTGTCGCTCCAACGCTGACTTTATCCATCACAATGCAAGCCCCTTTCAGACGTCCATTAACGGAAGCCTTGACGTAGCCCTCTTCCAGAACAATTTCAGCACCTAACTGTTCCAAACCACTGATATGCAGATCAACCGGGCGGGCGCCAATCGCACAACCACCCGGCAAAGAAACTTGTCCCTGACCAAAACGCGCCACCAAAGGACCTAACGCCCAAATAGATGCACGCATGGTTTTCACTAGCTCGTAAGGCGCACAATATTGATTCACACTGCGAGCATCCACAAATACAGAACCATTACGTTCAACTTTGGTTCCAAGGCGATTCAATAATTTGATAGTGGTATCAATATCTTTCAATTCTGGAACATTTTGCAACTCAACAGGCTCTTCAGCCAACAACGCGGCGAACAGGATTGGCAATGCAGCGTTTTTTGCCCCGGAAATAGTAACCTCACCCGACAGACGAGTAGGCCCTTTCACACGAAATTTATCCATCTGTGACGACTCTCTTTATATAATTTGCTGTTCGCAGCAAGGCAAACATATTAAAAACCGTTGAGCTTGCGATCCCGTTTCCAATCATCCGGCGTATAGGCTTTAATTGACAAGGCATGAATGCGATTATCAGCAATGTATTCCATTAAAGGCGCATAAACGGCTTGCTGCTGTTTTACCCGGCTCATGCCAGCAAACATTTCACCAACCACAATAACCTGGAAATGGCTGCCATCGCCGTTAACGATGACTTCATCCAGTGCTAATTTATCCATCAACACTTGTTTAATCTCATTAGTATCCATAATTGCTCAATGTTCTGTACCCGTCATCTTTCAAGTTGCCTCTTTGTTGGCTGCACTCTCTCACCCCGGTCACATAGTTCTCTATGCTCCCGGGGATTCGCTCCCTTGCCGCCGCGATGCATCTTGAAATCCATAGGGTATGTAGTTAGAAATAAATAATAGACAGCCATCTATCCTAATAGAATCCTGCTTATTCTTAAACTATGAAAACGCCCTTGTAATATTTCTGCTTACAAGGGCGCTGATTATACCCGTCATCTTTCAAGTTGCCTCTTTGTTGGCTGCGCTCACTCACCCCAGTCACATAGTTATCTATGCTCCCGGGGATTCGTTCCCTTGCCGTCGCGATGCATCTTGAAATCCATAGGGTATGTACAGATAATTAATGAGATTATCGGTTAGCTATCCATGATTATGTCTTGCAGATCATAGAGCGTAATCAGGGTGTTAAGCCGTTCATCAATGCCAGAAAAGCGCAATTTATCCCCTCTCTTTTGCATATGATGTTTGAAACGAACTAAAAGAGCTAACCCGGTAGAATCCACATATCCAAGTTGTGACACATTGATGCTGTCAATATCAGCCAATAATTTCTCTTTTTGCTGCCAGAGAGGAAGCAAACTATCACGATCCAAAGTGCCCTTGAGAATCAGTGTTTGCCCTGTTTTTTCCCAGATCAGACTCTCACCCATCTTATTTTTTCTCTTCCAGTGTGATTGGCTGTCGGGCGCTGATTTTAAGCTGCTTAGTCAGTCCCTCAACACCTTGCTGACGCAAGATAGAAGCCCATTCACCCTGTTTAGTCGTGATCATACTGACGCCCTCAGCAATCATATCGAATGCCTGCCAGTCGCCAGTTTTGCTGTTTTTGCGCCACTGGAAATCAAGACGGACAGGAGGACGGCCATTCGGATCGATAATATTGACACGAATAGCAACAACATTGCTGTCCCCCAACGGCTTTTCAGTGTCAATCTGGTAAGTTTGATTGTGATACATTGCTAGAGCCTGCCCATAAGCCTGTTCCAGATAAGATTCAAATGCAGCAAAATAAGCCTTGCGCTGCTCTGGAGTCGTATCTTTATAGTATTTCCCCAGAACTAACGCGCCGGCATATTTGATGTGGACATAGGGCAATAGTTCTTCCTTCACCACTTGACGCAGATAATCTGGATTTTGACGAATTTGCGACTGACTATTTTTTAAACGAGTGAAAGTCTTTTCCGCCGCGTCCTGCATCAACTTATAAGGGTTCGTTTGATCAACCGCGCTCGCCAGTGGCGCAACAATCAACAGCGCCACCATTAATAATCTCTTCAACATAATTGGTTCCTCTTAATGATATTCAGTTGCTGGCTAGGGTGTCGGTTTATGTTCAGCCCCACTTTGAGCATTATCGCCACTCTTATAAAAGAATTGGCCGATGAGATCCTCAAGTACCATTGCTGATTTAGTATCCTGTATGCGGTCACCCTCTTTCAAAATACGGGTGTCCATATCGGGATCTTCAAACCCTATATTCAGGGCAATATATTGTTCACCTAATAGGCCAGAAGTACGGATGGAAAGAGAACTGGTATCAGGGATACGGTCATACTGCTTCATAATATCCAGTGCTACTTGCGGCGTATAAGTTTTTTCATCAAGAGAGATACTTGCAACTCGGCCAATCACCACTCCCCCAATTTTTACCGGTGAGCGCACTTTCAGACCACCGATATTGTCAAAAGTTGCGTACAAACGGTAAGTTGGCTGGTTGCCTACCGATTTAATGTCTGCCACTTTTAGGCATAAAAAGATGATTGCAGCCAGTGCAATCAAGACAAAAAATCCAACCCAAATTTCACTTTTTTTGCTTTGCATTGACTTAGTTCCCGAACATGAGTGCTGTCAGCACAAAATCCAAACCTAAAACCGCTAACGACGCATGAACCACCGTTCTGGTCGTTGCTCGGCTGATCCCTTCTGAAGTAGGGATTGCATCATAACCATTGAATAGAGCGATCCAGGTCACAGTAATGGCGAAAACGACACTTTTAATAAAACAATTCAGCAAATCTTTCTGCCACTCGATAGCAGACTGCATTGAAGACCAGAAGAAGCCACTGTCAATCCCCTTCCAATCAACACCAACTATCGCTCCTCCCCAAATGCCTACCGCCACAAAAATCAAGGATAATAGCGGCATACTGATAAACCCTGCCCAGAAACGGGGAGCTATCACTCGCCGTAATGGATCTACCGCCATCATCTCCAGGCTGGAAATTTGTTCCGTGGCTTTCATCAAACCGATTTCTGCGGTCAAGGCTGATCCGGCACGGCCAGCAAACAACAGTGCCGTTACCACCGGCCCCAATTCACGCAACAGAGATATCGCCACCATCATACCAAGACTGGCTTCTGCGCTGTATGTCGTCAGTACCAGATACCCCTGTAGGCCAAGCACCATGCCAATAAACAGACCCGAAACGATAATAATCAACAATGACCGAACACCCACGCTGTAAAGTTGCTGTCGGAGTAACGGCCATTGTTTGGCGGGTTCTGGCCTGCCAATTATTGCGCGGAAAAGCATAAAACCTGCACGACCAAAAGAGGCAAATACCTCAATGGCTCGTCGGCCAAGTGCCGCCAGCGCCTGTGTTAACATTAACATCCCATTATCCTAATAACTCAGTTTTATAATCCCCGGCCGGGAAACGGAAAGGTACCGGCCCGTCAGCAATACCATCAAGAAATTGCCGTACTCGTCTATCAGAATTAGACCGCAACTGCTGCGCAGTACCCTCAGCAATAACCTGTTGTTCAGCGATAATATAAGCGTAATCTGCAATGCTCAGAACTTCCGGTACATCGTGGGAAACCACTACACAAGTCACACCAAGCGCCTTATTCAGTTCATCAATCAACTTCACCAAAACCCCCATCGTAATTGGGTCCTGGCCAACAAAAGGCTCATCAAACATAATCAGATCAGGATCAAGTGCAATCGCACGAGCCAGAGCCGCTCGCCTTGCCATACCACCGGAAAGTTCGGAAGGCATCAAATTGGCGGCGCCACGTAACCCTACAGCCTCTAATTTCATCATTACAGTAGTCTGTATAATTTCCTCAGGCAGATTCGTATGTTCACGCAGCGGAAAAGCGACGTTCTCAAAGACACTGAGATCAGTGAATAATGCCCCAGATTGAAACAGCATACTCATCTTCTTGCGAGCAACATACAGGCGCGAACGGGATAAAACAGGAATATTGTCGCCATCAAACCAGATTTCTCCGCGTTCAGGACGTAACTGACCGCCAATCAATCGTAATAGTGTCGTTTTCCCTATCCCAGAAGGCCCCATAATTGCAGTGACTTTCCCTCTAGGCACAACTAGATTAATATCAGCAAAAATCGAACGGTTACCACGGGTAAAATACATACCACGGATCTCGATGAGATTTGCTGTCTGTTGGTTCATTATTGATAGCCCTTAACGGTTAATAAATTGGCTTTAATATTTGGTTCACATATTAATCACATATACTACAAAAAAACTGGAGAATTTTCGCCATTAATGTGATGACAAATTTTACTTTTCTATCCGCCGCCGTCAGAATATACCCCATCTAACTGGGCAGGCAATTTTTGTTTAGAAAATCAACCAGCGTTAACATTAATTCGGAATATACCTTACAAGGGACGCTTCATGCTTCTGACCTTTTTACTTTTAATTACCGGATTGATTTTACTGGTATATGGTTCCGATAGATTAGTATATGGTGCTGCAATTTTTGCCCGTACTCTGGGGCTGCCTCCATTTATTATTGGTATTACCATTGTTGGCATTGGAACTTCCCTGCCCGAATTAATGGTTTCAGTTACTGCAATGCTAGATAGTCAACCTGATATGGCGGTGGGTAATGTTATTGGTTCCAACATTACTAATCTGCTGCTGATAACCGGTGCTGCCGCATTTATTCGCCCAATGATAGTAAAATCAGATATTTTGCGGCAGGAGCTGCTGTTGATGCTGCTGCTCACCGCCTTCTGTGGTTATTTGATGAGTGATAACTATCTCAGCCGGATGGATGGATTGGTATTGCTCACTTCCGCCATAGTGTATATTTTCCTGATGATCAAAATGGTTGCTCTACCACGCCGTGCCGAAACGGATATTTACACGCAGGAACAGGCCGCCGAATTACCGGTAGAAGGCAATAAACACATTGCCCTACTTTGGATTCTATTAGGGTTACTTATTTTACCTATGGCAACTCGCATGGTCATTGATAATGCAACTGTTATTGCCCGCATTTATGGTATTAGTGAATTAGTTATCGGGCTTACTGTACTTGCGGTCGGTACCAGCCTGCCAGAATTAGCAACCTCGATCGCCGCCGCATTCAAAGGAGAAGATGACATTGCATTCGGGAATATTATAGGTTCAAATATATTCAATATATCAATTGTTTTGGGCCTTCCCGCATTACTCTCACCAGCAGCTATTTCGCCTGAATCTTTCCATCGTGACTTTTGGGTAATGATGGTAGCCAGCACAATATTTACTGCATTTTGTTTGGGTCGTAAACATCGATTAAACCGATTTAAAGGTGTCTTGTTATTGAGCTGCTTTATCGCTTATTTTATCGTACTGTTTATTTCCGATTACAACATTGAATAAACACGAATAAGTAGGAAAAAGAAATGCCTAAGATTGATTTTCAGCAAGCGGGTAAAAAAGTATTAGATATAGAACGTGATGGATTGGCAGAACTTGAACAATATATTAATGAAGATTTTGCCCGTACCTGTGAACTGATGTTCAACTGCGAAGGTAAAGTGATTGTCATGGGGATGGGCAAATCCGGCCACATTGGGTGTAAAATTGCTGCAACTTTCGCCAGCACCGGTACTCCATCCTTTTTCGTTCATCCGGGAGAAGCCAGCCACGGCGACCTCGGCATGATTACACCTAAAGATATTGTTTTAGCTATCTCAAATTCTGGTGAGTCCAGTGAAATTTTGTCACTGATCCCGGCATTAAAACGCCAAAAAATTCCGCTTATCTGCATGACTAATAATTACCACAGTAGTATGGGGAAAGCCGCGGATATCCACCTGTGTATCAAAGTTCCACAGGAAGCCTGTCCGCTAGGTTTGGCTCCTACAACCAGTACTACTGCAACCTTGGTTATGGGCGATGCTTTAGCGGTCGCATTGCTCCAGGCACGCGGCTTTACCGCTGAAGATTTCGCCCTATCACATCCAGGCGGCACTCTTGGACGCAAACTTTTGCTACTGGTGAGTGATTTGATGAATACAGGCGATAATATTCCAAAAGTTCATCGTGATGCGTCCTTACGCGAAGCATTACTCGAAATCACCCGGCAAAAATTGGGTATGACCGTCATTTGCGATGAAAATATGTATATTGATGGTATTTTTACTGATGGTGACTTGCGGCGAGTGTTTGATATGGGAGTCGATTTGTACACTGTCAAAATTTCAGATGTTATGACAACAGGTGGTATCCGTATCAAACCGCATGCCCTTGCAGTTGATGCATTGAATCTAATGCAGTCACACCATATCACCTCCTTACTGGTCGCAGAGGAAAATAAATTGCTTGGGGTATTACATATGCATGACCTGCTACAAGCTGGTGTGGTTTAACCGGAGAAAACGCCTTAATGAGCCAATTAGTTTATTTGAACACCTGTTATGGTCCAGTTAGTAAAGATGTTATTGAAAAAGCCCGTAAAATCCGCTTGTTGATTTGCGACGTTGACGGTGTTCTGTCCGATGGCCTGATATATATGGGCAATAACGGTGAAGAGTTAAAAACATTTAATGTTCGAGATGGTTACGGAATTCGCTGCTTAATTACTTCAGGTATCGAAGTCGCTATTATTACCGGCCGTACAGCGAAATTGCTGGAAGATCGAGCAAACACACTAGGGATTACACATCTTTACCAAGGACAGAGTGATAAGGTTTTGGCGTACAAAGAATTGTTAGATAAACTGGGATTAAAACCAGAACAGGTTGCTTACATCGGTGATGATCTGATTGATTGGCCGGTCATGGAACAAGTGGGGTTATCTGTCGCTGTGGCAGATGCACATCCATTACTCTTACCAAAAGCGCATTATGTCACCCAAATTGCCGGGGGACGCGGTGCGGTAAGGGAACTTTGTGATTTGGTGCTTTTTGCTCAGAATAAGCTGGAAGAGGCCAAAGGATTATCAATATAGTAGGTTGAAGTGAAACGAGAATGGATAGAATCAAATCCTGGTTGGTGATAACTCTGGTATTAATCATCCTGGCATTAATTGGCTGGAACTTGTCTGATTCAGATGAGACTAAATCATCTTCTGCTACAGATAACAGTCAGCCAACCTATCAAAGTCAGGATGCCATAACTTTTGTTTATGACCCTACGGGGAAACTGACGTATAAACTGGTCGCTGATGACGTCCAAAATTATGCAGAGTCAAAACTTACCTGGTTTACCAAACCAGTGTTAATTACTTATGACTCAAATGCCATTGCTACATGGACAGTTCGTGCTAACAAAGCCAAACTGACTAATGACAAAATGCTCTATCTTTACGGAGACGTACAGGTTGACAGTCTGACTAATACGTCACAATTACAACGTATTACCACAGATAACGCTATCATCAACCTGGTCACTCAGGATGTTTCATCTGACAATCAGGTCACACTGATTGGTGTCGGGCTAAAATCCGTCGGTATGAAAATGCGTGGCAATCTGCGGAACAAAACCGCTGAACTGATTGAAAAGGTTAACACCTACTATGAAATCCAACATGAAAAACAGAATCCGTAATGCTTTTATTGCCAGCGCCATCTTTGCAGTCAGCCTTCCTGCTCTGGCACTGAAAGATGACACCCAGAAACCTATTTCTATCGATTCTGTTAAACAAGCCCTTGACATGACAGGGAACACTGCCACATTTACAGAAGATGTGATCGTTAAACAAGGTTCTATCGATATCCGCGCTGACAAAGTTGTTGTAACTCGTCCAGATGGCGACTCTAAGAAAATGATTATTGAGGCATTTGGTAATCCAGTCACTTTCTATCAGCTGCAGGACAATGGCAAACCAATCAAGGGCCGCGGTTCCAAAATGCGTTACGAAATGGATAAAGAGCTGGTTACACTGACTGGCAATGCCTATTTGGAACAGCTAGACAGCAATATAAAAGGCGATCGTATCACCTATCTAGTCCCAACTCAGCAGATGGAAGCGTTTAGTGATAAAGGTAAACGAGTGACCACCGTCCTACTCCCTTCTCAGTTACAAGAAGAAGGCCCTGGGGCTAACAACAAGAGTAAATAACGATATATGGCAATACTAAACGCAGAAAACCTGGCAAAAGCTTACAAAGGCCGTAAGGTCGTTGAAAATGTCAGCCTAAATGTAAATTCCGGCGAAATTGTTGGCCTGCTTGGTCCGAACGGCGCCGGGAAAACGACGACTTTCTATATGGTCGTCGGTATCGTTTCACGGGATGCCGGGACAATCACCATTGATAATGAAGATATCAGCCTGCTGCCACTTCACGAACGGGCACGCCGTGGTATTGGTTATTTGCCTCAGGAAGCTTCTATTTTCCGTCGCCTAAGCGTATTCGATAACCTGATGGCTGTATTGGAGATCCGCCAGGATCTGACTCAAGAGCAACGAAAAGAACGTGCCGAAGAGCTGATGGAAGAGTTCCATATTAGCCATCTACGTGACAGTCTTGGTCAATCGCTTTCTGGAGGTGAACGCCGCCGCGTAGAGATTGCCAGAGCGCTCGCAGCCAATCCTAAATTTATTTTGCTGGATGAGCCTTTTGCCGGCGTAGATCCTATCTCGGTCATCGATATCAAGAAGATCATTCAGCATTTGAGAGATTATGGGCTAGGGGTCCTTATCACAGACCACAATGTCCGTGAAACATTGGATGTATGCGAACGTGCTTATATTGTCAGCCAAGGGCATCTGATTGCTCACGGCACACCTAATGATATTCTTAATAATGAACAGGTGAAGCGCGTTTATTTAGGCGAAGGTTTCCGGCTCTAATTAGCCAGGAGAATTGATTTAACGCTATGAAGCAAAGTTTGCAACTCAGGCTTAGTCAGCAACTGGCTATGACACCACAGCTCCAACAAGCTATTCGTTTGTTGCAACTTTCTACGCTTGAACTCCAGCAGGAAATACAACAAGCGCTAGAAATGAACCCTTTGCTTGAACAGGATGAAGATCATCAGGAAATCAGCAATCAGGAACTTCCCGATAATGAAACGGAAGCGATGGATACGCTTGATGCCTTGCAACAAAAGGATATGCCAGACGAGTTACCCCTGGATGCCAGTTGGGATGAAATTTACACCGCTGGCACACCTTCCGGGACACGTAACGACTATAACGACGACGAACTGCCGCTTTACCAAGGTGAAACCGTTCAAACCTTACAAGACTACTTGATGTGGCAGGCAGAGCTAACCTCCTTCACGGAAACCGATGCGGCCATTGCGACATCAATCATTGATGCCGTAGATGACACTGGCTATCTCACTGTGCCATTAGAAGATATCCTTGCCAGCATTGGCGACGATCAACTCACCCTGGCAGAAGTAGAAGCGGTGCTAAAACAGATACAACATTTCGATCCTATCGGTGTCGCCGCTCGTGATTTAAAAGATTGTCTACTGGTACAGCTATCAATGCTTCCGCCAGAAACACCTTATCTGAAAGAGGCGCAACTGATCGTTTGCGAACATCTGGAGCTATTAGGTCATCGGGATTTCCGCAATTTAATCCGTCTGAGTCATTTGAAAGAAGATACTCTGAAAGAAGTCATCAGTTTAATCCAGTCACTTGAACCAAAGCCCGGTCTGGCAATAAACACCAGCGAATCTGAATACGTCATCCCCGATGTACTAGTTCGAAAAGAGAGCGAATACTGGCAAGTAGAATTAAATACAGATAGTATCCCCCGTTTACACATTAATCAGCATTATGCAGAGCTTGGGCAACATACACGCAATGAAAGTGACAGTCAGTTTATCCGTAATAACCTACAAGAGGCTAGATGGCTTATCAAAAGCCTGGAAAGCCGGAATGATACTTTGCTGAAAGTTGCGCGTTGCATTGTAGAACAGCAACAGGAATTTTTTGAGCATGGTGAAGAACATATGAAACCTATGGTTTTAGCTGACATTGCTTTCCAGGTTGATATGCATGAATCCACCATTTCCAGGGTGACTACCCAAAAATTCCTGCACAGCTCACGTGGTATTTTTGAATTGAAGTATTTTTTCTCCAGCCATGTCAATACAGAAAGTGGAGGCGAAGCCTCTTCAACTGCAATACGGGCTTTGGTGAAAAAACTGGTAGCAGCGGAAAACCCCGCCAAACCATTAAGTGACAGCAAACTGACGAGCATGCTAGCCGATCAAGGCATCATGGTTGCCCGACGGACTGTCACAAAATATCGAGAGTCGTTATCCATTCCGCCATCAAACCAACGTAAGCGTCTGGTTTGAAATGAACAGAGAAGGAAGACAATATGCAACTCAAAATAACCGGCCACAATATTGAAATTACTGATGCATTACGCGACATTATCACTGCAAAATGCAGCAAGCTGGATCAATATTTCGACAGGATCAACCTGACTCAGGTAATCCTCCGAGTGGAAAAGGTACAACAAATCGCCGAAGCTACTGTACACATTAACGGAGGTGAGTTGCACGCATCATCAGAACATGAAGATATGTATGCAGCAATTGATGGACTGGTCGATAAACTAGCGCGTCAATTAACCAAACATAAAGACAAACTGAGACATCATTAACAGTTATTTAACAAAGAATGTAGTAACAACAGCAGAATATTGCTGTAAAACAGTGCGCAAATACCGGATGTCACAGATATTCTATGGCATCCGGTATCAATGAGGCACCTAAGTGAATAGAAAAAATGAATAATCAAGCAGATTTACTACTAAGTTCTGTGCTTTCTCTCGCATGTACGCGCAATAATGTACATTGTTCGAGCAAAAAACGGGCTTTAGAGATTATCAGTGAGCTAGCATCTCAGCAGCTTAAGTTACCAGAAAATGTCGTATTCGAAGCAATATTAACCAGAGAAAAAGTAGGTACTACTGGAATTGGCAGTGGTATTGCTATCCCTCACGGTAAGTTAGATGCAGAAAGTTCAGATCAAGCAGTCGGCGTTTTCCTAAATCTGGAACAGCCCATTGCTTTTGATGCGATTGATAATCAACCAGTTGATTTGCTGTTTGCTTTACTGGTTCCAAATGATCAATGCCAGACGCACTTACACACATTGTCATTGATCGCCAAACGTCTTGCAGATAAAAACCTCTGCCGCCGTTTAAGATCGGCACAAAGTGATGAAGAATTATACTCAATTATCACTGAATAACTGTTGCAGTGCATGGAGAGCAACAGATAAGAGTGGCTCATAATAACCACTGAGAAATTAAGGGGAGTCGCCTCATGGTGCTGATGATAGTCAGTGGCCGTTCCGGTTCAGGTAAATCCGTTGCCTTGCGCGCACTGGAAGACATGGGTTTTTATTGTGTAGACAACTTGCCGGTAGTATTACTACCGGAATTAGCAAATACGTTGTCTGACCGCGATATTTCCGCCGCGGTGAGTATTGATGTAAGAAACATGCCGGAATCCCCTGAGGTTTTCGAAGAAGCCTTGACTAAACTACCAGCGAGTTTCTCACCGCAATTACTGTTTCTTGACGCTGACCGTAACACATTGATCCGCCGTTATAGCGACACCCGCCGTCTGCATCCGCTATCAAGCAAAAATCTTTCTCTGGAAAGCGCGATTGATCAAGAAAGTGATCTGCTGGAACCCCTTCGTTCAAGAGCAGATCTGATTATCGACACTTCCGAAATGTCAGTTCATGAATTGGCTGAGATGCTAAGAACGCGTCTGCTAGGCAAACGGGAACGTGAGTTGACAATGGTGTTTGAGTCTTTCGGCTTCAAGCATGGCATTCCAATTGATGCCGACTATGTTTTTGACGTACGTTTCTTACCAAACCCACACTGGGACCCTAAATTACGGCCAATGACCGGCCTTGATCGTCCCGTAGCCGCTTTCCTCGACCGTCATACGGAAGTGCATAACTTTATCTATCAAACCCGCAGTTATCTTGAACTCTGGCTGCCTATGCTTGAAACCAATAACCGCAGCTATCTGACCGTAGCTATTGGTTGTACCGGTGGTAAACATCGTTCCGTTTACGTGGCAGAACAGTTGGCCGATTATTTCCGCTCCCGAGGAAAAAACGTACAGTCGCGCCACCGTACTCTCGAAAAGCGAAAATAAATAATGACTGTCAAGCAGAGGCTTGAAATCAAAAATCGGCTGGGAATGCACGCCCGGCCAGCAATGAAGCTGTATGATTTAGTACAGCTCTTTGAGTCTCATGTTGTTTTACGCAATGATAGCCATGTTGAAGCCGAAGCTAGCAGTGTAATTGCTATGCTGATGCTGGATTCAGAAAAAGGCAGCTATATTGAAGTTGAAGCCAGCGGCCCAGATGAAGAACAAGCTCTTACAGCCATTATTAACCTATTTAATTCGGGATTTGACGAAGAATAACGTTGCTCACTCACCTATGGATTACCATGTCCTTCACTGTTTTCATTAGCAGCGCAAAACAGTTCGTGATCATGATCTCTTTCTTTTCCAGTAAGAACAGCCTACTATCAGGTTAATCATTTTAAATAACACCCCCCTCCTCATGGTGCGGGGTGTTATTTTGTGTTGGAGTCCATTTGGAGTGTGGTATGACTAAACCAGCAATTATCATCAACGAATTAGACGCAGAACGTTTAGATTCCCTGTTGGAACAGCCAGCGTTTGCAGATACTAGTATCGCTGACGCTTTGAATGAGGAGCTGGATCGTGCAGAGATTGTACCTCCAGCAGAAATTCCATCAGATGTTGTAACAATGAACAGCCGGGTTCGTTTTCTTGACCTGACAAGCAATGAAGAGCGGGTACGTACTTTAGTTTATCCAGCGTCACTGCAAGACAGTTCAGATCAGCTTTCTGTTATGGCTCCTTTAGGGGCTGCATTATTGGGCCTTCGTATCGGCGACGAAATCAGTTGGGCATTGCCAAACGGCGAAGAAACCCGAGTCAAAGTATTAGAATTACTTTACCAACCAGAAGCTGCCGGTGAGCTCCACCGTTAATTCAGCCAGCCCATTCGTCCGGGCTGACTAAGATAATCGGAAACGAGTATCTCTTATTGACCAGCGATACTCATTTCCGGTAGTAAGACTGAACCGCACTGGATATTACTGCGAGTTTCAATATCATTCCCGATAGTAACCATATTAGCCCACATATCTTTCAGATTGCCCGCAATAGTAATCTCACTGACAGGATACTGAATCTCACCATTTTCTACCCAAAAACCAGCGGCACCACGGGAATAATCGCCGGTTACTGCACTGACTCCCTGCCCCATCAGTTCAGTGACCACTAACCCTGTTCCCATCTGACGCAGCAAATCTGCAAAATCCTGACCTTGCCCTGCAATGCACCAATTATGAATTCCACCTGCATGGCCGGTACTTGCCATTCCTAGCTTACGGGCAGAATAACTTGTCAGAAGCCAGGTCTGTAATACGCCATCCTTGATAATATCCCGATTACTGGTAGAAACACCTTCACTATCAAATGGAGAAGATGCTAAACCTGCCAGCAAATGTGGCCGCTCTTCAATTGTCAGCCATGATGGCAGGATTTGTTTGCCCAGATGATCAAGCAGGAAAGAGGATTTCCGGTAAATACTGCTACCACTGATAGCGCCAACCAGATGACCGAAAAGACCTGTTGCAACCTCCGCAGCAAACAACACCGGCGCTTTCATGGTCGGTAATTTACGTGGCGACAAACGAGATAACACACGACGAGCACACTCCTGCCCAACCCATTCTGGCGATTTTAAATCTTCAAAACGACGACTAATGGTATACGCATAGTCCCGTTCCATATCGCCATCAAGTTCAGCAATCACACAACTCGACATAGAATGACGGCTGGAGCAATAGCTTTGCAACATACCGTGGCTGTTACCAAACACTCTAATGCCATAATGGCTGTTAAAACTGCTGCCTTCGGTATTGGTAATACGTTTATCGGCCTGTAATGCCGCTTGCTCTGCACGAGCTGCTAGTTCAATCGCGTTATCAGCATCCAATTCTGTTGGATGGAACAGGTCAAGATCTGGCGCTTCAAACGCCAATAACGCTTTATCTGCCGGGCCTGCACATGGGTCCTGAGAGGTATAACGAGCGATATCAATCGCAGCCTGAACAGTACGAGCAATAGCATCCGGGCTTAAATCTGTTGATGATGCGCTACCTTTACGTTGCTGATGGTAGACGGTAATCCCCAATGCGCCATCACTATTGAATTCTACATTTTCTATTTCACCAAAGCGGGTGCTGACACTAATACCCGTTGTTTTATTAACCGCGACCTCCGCAGCATCACAACCCGCTTTTGCCAGCTCTAGTGCCTGTGAAACTGCATTTTCCAGTTGTTTGCGTTGTTCCGCAATTTGATCCGTGATTTTCATTACTTACCCGTAATTTGATGAATAAAGGGAAAATCTGTCGGGAAAACAGGACCTTTTTATCCACACAATTAATGCCGAGTGGTAATCAGGCGTTTTTCCCAGTTACAATACACAATATTAGGATGTTAACACCCACCGGGCTACAGGTCATGCACCAAAAATCAACCTGCCAGCTCCGGCCTTTTTAAAAGGAAAACCACTATGGCAAAGCAGCCTGAAGATTGGCTCAATGATTATCCCGCTGAAGAGGAAGAAGAAGAGATAATTTGGGTCAGTAAAAGCGAAATTAAACGTGATGCCGAAGCATTGAAAAAGCTGGGTACAGAATTGGTTGAACTCAGCAAAAGTGCGCTTGAACGCGTTCCGTTAGATGAGGATCTGCTGGCCGCCATTGAACTTGCACAGAAGATAAAAAGAGAGGGGCGCCGCCGCCAATTACAATTTATTGGCAAACTGCTACGTACCCGGGATGTCGAGCCCATTACCACCGCGCTTGATAAACTAAAAAATCGTCATAATCAGCAAATCACTCTGTTCCATAAACTGGAAGAATTACGCGATAAATTGATTGATGGCAATGACGAGGTTATTGATGAAGTGGTGGCGTTATTCCCACAAACCGATCGCCAGCAATTGCGTACTTTGATCCGCAACGCCAAAAAAGAAAAGGCGGCAAATAAGCCACCTAAATCTTATCGTCAGATTTTCCAGTATCTTAAAGATATGGCTGAATCCGCTTAACGACCTAAAACCTGTAAGGTTCTGATTTCTGTTAGGGGAAAATATTGAAACTCAATTCCCCTTCCAGTTCTTCTTCTGCTTCTTCAAACAAAAGCACTAACGAGGAGAAATCACGTTCTTTCTGCTGCGTAAAATGGATGAAATTGACCTCTACAGGTAACTCAATTCCTCCTGTCACAACATCCCACAAAGCATCCAAATTACTACCAAACTCGTCTCCTAACTCAAATTGTTCAGAAAACTGCTGATAGAACATTTTCAGATCAGGGATACGGTCAAAATCAAACTCCACTTTATGCATAGAATTACTCCATTAAGGTAAAACTTTTGTAATGATCCAACGTCAGATAAATCAGACCATCAGATGAATAAAGCAATCTGTCACTCCCTCTGTGCCCACAACGGTAGTTAACATCTGCTTCAAACCACTGACGTTTCGGTTTCATTGGTAGTCTCTTTTCACGGTTAGTAAATTTGTCGCCACCAATTGCTCTACCCGGCAGAACCTGACATAAATTTCCCTGTTTTGCATTCCAGCCAAGGTCGCGGGCCTGCTTTTTAGTAATGTAAATATCGGGTAATTTATTATTCTGTCGTAAGTAAGCCACTACGTTATTCTGTTCAGTTAGCCCTTCAATCCGTTGTATTGCTGAGGTACCCCCATCTGTTTCTGGAGCCTGCAACAGCGTCTTATCAACACCTTTAGCAAAAGTACCACCAGCCACAGCCAAAACAGTCAGTAACACACCTGCTAGCCAAGTCTTCTTCATGACTATCCTTATAATGATCTATCTCGGAAAAACAGCCAAAAATCAGGCTGTTCCTCCAACGGTCAAGTTGTCCAGTTTCAAAGTAGGCTGACCAACACCAACAGGTACGCTCTGGCCCTCTTTGCCACAAACCCCGACACCTTTATCTAGTTCAAGATCGTTTCCTACCATAGAGATCTGCTGCATCGCCTCAATACCGGAACCGATAAGAGTTGCACCTTTCACTGGTTTGGTAATTTTACCGTTCTCAATCAGATAAGCCTCCGATGTCGAGAACACGAATTTACCGGAAGTGATATCCACTTGACCACCACCAAAATTTGGCGCATATAAACCATTCTTCACACTACCGATGATCTCTTCCGGTGTGGAATGACCCGCCAGCAAATAGGTATTAGTCATACGAGGCATTGGTAGATGGGCATAAGATTCACGGCGACCATTGCCAGTCGGCGCGACCCCCATCAGGCGGGCATTCATTTTATCCTGCATGTAACCTTTCAGAATGCCGTTTTCAATCAATACATTGTATTGTCCAGGAACGCCTTCATCGTCAATTGCCAATGACCCACGGCGACCTTTTATCGTGCCATCATCAACCACAGTACAGAGTTCTGACGCGACCTTCTCACCAATCTGACCAGAAAACACCGAAGTACCACGGCGGTTAAAATCACCTTCCAGCCCATGACCAACAGCTTCATGCAACAATACTCCCGGCCAACCAGCCCCCAGAACAACCGGCATCGTACCAGCAGGTGCGGCAACAGCGGAAAGGTTCACCAGAGCCATGCGAACAGCTTCACGGGCAAATTGCTCTGCACGAATCTGACCACTAACCACTTCCAGAAAATACTCATAACCATAACGGCCACCACCACCGCTGGTGCCATGTTCACGTTTGCCGTTATCTTCCACCAGCACCGTGACAGATAAGCGAATGAGAGGACGAATATCAGCCGCCAAAGTCCCATCAGTTGCCGCAACCAACACCCGTTCATAGATCCCTGTCAGACTGGCATTGACCTCTTGTACTCTCGGATCTTCCGCACGAGCCACCTGATCTACACGCTGCAATAATGCAATCTTTTCTTCACGGGAAAAACTTTGCAGCGGATCAATTGCTGCATAAAGCGGGGAATAGGCCACTTCGCCAAAGGTATGGACTTTACCATTCCCGTTTTCATGGACAATGCTACGGGCAGCCTGTGCGCTTTGTTGCAGTGCATTCAATGTGATCTGGTCTGCATAAGCAAAACCCGTTTTTTCACCACTGATTGCCCTAACGCCAACCCCCTGATCAATATTATAGGAGCCATCCTTAATAATCCGATCTTCCAACACCCAAGATTCATGGTAACTGGACTGAAAATAGAGATCGGCATAATCCAGCCGACGTTCAGTCATTTGACCGAGTACTGAAAACAGATCTTGGTGGCTTAATTTATTTGCAGCCAGTAAGTATTCACTGACAGAAGTTAAACTCATAATTGCTACTCTTTAATTTGCGGTATTTTTTCAATCAAGGAAGTCAACTGAGGCCGGAAGCGGTTATGTTTCACCACTTTCATCTGCTCACGCATAATCTTCAAGCTATCTGCCCTGACATTCAGTTGTAGTGCGCTGACTGCATCGGGGTTTTTCTTAATCACTTTCCCCCAACCATCCACTGCCATTGAGTGACCCCAAGTCTGACGGGTTCCATGTACACCAACCTGAGCCGGCGCTAACAGAATACATTGGTTTTCAATAGCGCGGGCCCGTAGCAGTGGCTCCCAATGGGCTTTTCCTGTCAAACGAGTAAATGCCGCAGGAACAGATATCAATTCAGCGCCTTGCTCACGTAGCGCCTGAAACAACCCAGGGAAGCGCAGATCATAACATATGGTCATCCCGAGACGGCCTACAGGCGTATCTACAACGGTAAGATGTTCTCCTCGTTGGAAAATAGATGATTCGCTATATGATCCATGTTCATCATTAATATTGACATCAAACATATGGATTTTGTCGTAACGAGCGCAAATCTTACCCTGATCATCAAACAACAGGCTACTACTGGTGAGCCGTTCAGGATTTTCACGACTGATAAGCGGCATAGAGCCGATTAATAACCAGACACCATAACGGCGAGCAATTTCACTGACAGCTTGCTGTAAAGGCCCATCTCCCTGTTGCTCAGCATGCTTACGATAGCTATCAGCATTAGCAAACAACAATGCATTTTCCGGGGTCATGACAAACTTGATAGTATCCGGCAACTGCTTAATTTGTTGTTCAATTTGCGCCAAATTATGTTTGATATTCTCACCGCTACATAACTGCAAGAGTGCAACATTGACGTTTCTCATGTTCCTCTATTCTCCTTAAGCTGACGCAGAACTTCATCAATTTTCGGTTGTTCAAGATTACCCGTAATCCGGTAACGAATAACGGATATCTTACTCCATAATGGCCCCAAGACTTTGGTCGCTGCGAATAACGCAGCGCCAGCCATCGGATTGATGACAAAAGCCGTCGCTACCCCTACAGTAGCAGAAATCTCTGGCGTGACGATGGCCTCGATATTGATCTGTTGGCGAACAAGATCGATCTCACCTTTCGTTATCACATCAGCAATCAACCCATCGACCCGTAAGTTTTCAGCCTTGAGTATCCCATTTTTTACTGAAACATCACCACGAATTGAATCAAATTCAAAATCCTGGCTAAAGGTATCGCTGAAATCGAGCTGTAATTTACGTAATAGAGCATCAAAACTGACTAATTTTAGTAATTGGCCAGCACCTCCCCCGCCCAATTTTTCAATAG
This sequence comes from Photorhabdus aegyptia, assembly GCF_000612035.1. Lineage (NCBI taxonomy): Bacteria > Pseudomonadati > Pseudomonadota > Gammaproteobacteria > Enterobacterales > Morganellaceae > Photorhabdus > Photorhabdus aegyptia. The sequence continues at coordinate 20,349 of NZ_JFGV01000007.1, forward strand.
CGCCTTTGCCTAAGTTGCTTTTAAGATTGCCATTCAACGTTTGGAAATTGGGTTTCCACGGTGTATCCCACCAATTAAAATCAAAACGGAAGGTAAACGGTGAATTTACAATCGGTACGACTATACCAAGGTAAGATGCCATCTCATCAAACTTTTCACCAGAAAATTGCCCCATAATACGCGTATTATTCCCTACAGCATCTTCTTGCCAACGACCTGCCAAATTCAGTTTACTGACACTGTTTTCTACTATTCCATCTCTTAAGACCAGTGAATTACCTTCTGGAATCAGAGAACCAGACACCTTCCCAAGCTTCAATCCCATAATCCAACATTTAGAACAGATGATATCTAATGAAGGCCATTGGTTCAGCGAATAACGCAGAGTTGTACCTGTCTGAGATTGTTTAGGTAAATCGGATTCAGCTTGCTGGGCGCTATATTGCAAAGGATTATAGTAAAGATAGTTCAAATTCATTTGCCAAGGGCCACTCTTACGGATATTAAGTTTACCGTTGATTTCCCGGCTATTAGCAGTGATCTGCATTCCCCAAAACTGCTTTTCCACATCCAACGATAACTGATTCCAACGCTGCCCCCCCACATCCAGTGATGGAAGTGATATATACAGATGCTGTGGCAACATTGACATACCTGCCAATGAAGAACCAGAAGTCAGAGGCGCAATCAGCCCTAACCACTCTTCACCCTCAATTGCCGGAAGATTCAATTCCAATAGGGATTTTTCAGGTAAATCAGGAATATTGTTACTGTTACTTTGTAAAATTCCTCGTGATAGTTGAGTGTTTTTCCCTGCCAAACGCCATTGAGTATTAAATGCATACTGTTTATCTAAAATGCCTTTTACTCGCAACTGCTCCATATCACCATCAGCCAGAATATGAAGAGCACGCAGTTCATCCGCTTTCAAGGCAGATAAATGACTACCCACTTGTGATAAGTCAGCGTCGATTTTCACATCATATTGAGGCTTACTCTGAAACGGCAAATTGATACCGATCTTTCCTTCCCAATCAACAGAGCCAGAAAACACTTTAGCAATCGCCGGTGAAAATCCAGATAATTTTTCAATAGCCCAACGCGCATTCAGACCAACATTGACTCGATAGTTTTTGGGTAAATTCTCGGTAGAAAAATCAACCGTAACAGGCTGCCCAAGCCATTGGGCCGATAATTTTCCGCTTTGTAAATTACCATTATTAAAGCGAAACCGGCCACTCACATTTTTCATTTCGCTATCTAAGGGTTTAATCAACAAATGATTATTTTTTAAAGTCACCTCACCGCGAGCATCCACATTGCCGCCATTGAGTGGAATATCCAAATGCAAATTACCAGCGATCTGACCACCAACCTGCAATGTCTCCAGCGTTTCACCAACAGAATGTGCTAACGGGCTGCGGGTAAAATATTCATGAATATCTTTGCCATCTCCCAAAAGATCAGCGTCGATTAATAATTTCTTGCTGTGATAATTAGGAATAACTGCTGAAAGATTACTCGCTTTCACTTCACCAAGCGCCGTTTGCGGAGCAAGCATCCATAGACCGTTATTCTGGAAATTAAGATCAATATTGAGATCCAACAGTGCCGGCCAGTTTGGTTGGTACTGGAAAGTCGCATGACGCAATGGAGCAAAAACCTGAAACTGCCCATTATTCTTTACAAATGGGAAATCTTTTGGATTGCCTTGAAAAACAAAAGTCGCGTTTTCTATCTGCCCTTTAATAATTGAAGCTGTCAGATAGTCAGTCAGAGGCGTCCCCATCAGAGGTTCTGGAAAATATCTCCAGGCATCACCGGCATCATAAACCCGGACTCCCGCCAGAATACTTAGCGCCGGAGGCTGTTCTTTCGGCTGCTGATATCGAAAATCACCATTAACCCACAATGATTTCGCTTGCAAATCCAGCCTTTGACTCCAAAGTTGTAAACCCCGCTCACCTTGCCACCAGAGTATTTCGCCATGACTTTGGGATATTTCAAACGGCGCCAGGAACATATCCTGATAATCAACGACACTATCCTTCAATGCAAAACTCAGTTTGCCTTGCCGCAAACTGCCATTGAGAGAACCAGAGAAATTATCAATAGCAGGCAATTCCTGCCAACGTTGCCAACTGACATTCTGCCATTGCATGCTGATTCGGGAATCATCTGCCATTTTTGGTGTAATATCGAGGGCAAGATACTTTACTAATCCCTGTGGCTGACGACGCTGCCAATCCTTCACAATATCAGGGGTCAAAAAAGAAAAAGTCGGTAAAATGCTACTTAGCCGTTCAAGTTCAATGTTTTTTGCCCGAATACGCCAATGATCATGACCATCAGCTCTCCTGGCTTCCGGCAGATAGAGCACGGATACTTTTCCTGACGGCCATTGCTGACCATCAGTGATTAAATTTGCCAACTCAGGCGCATCAAACAACCAACCCCCATCTTGGCGGCGCATCCTTAACACCAAATCACTGACAGAAAGGTTGTGAGATTTGTTAGCAACTTTCCAATTAGCTTCTCCCTGACGGAGTTGCAGTTGGCCGCCATCAATTTGACCATCTTTAAGCATAATCCAGCTAGACAAACTGAACTCAGCATCCTTCAACCCAGTATTATCCTGCAACCAATGACTTAACCACGGGTGAATATCAACATTATCTGCCTGCAAATAAATAGTACCGTTATCCAGTACGCCATTAGTGTCATGCAAATCAAATTTAACTTGTATATCCCCATGCTGATTATTGATAGAAGAAAGACTAATTTTCCCTTGAGCACGGTGACGATTATCTTTATTTAGCCAAGTCAATTGTGGTAACAGCAGATTAGCGCGTTCACCAGAGGGAGTAAGGAAAGTAAAACGGCTATCTTGCAGATTAAAATGGTCAAACTGCTCCAGAAACAGATCAGAAAATAGATCCGATTGGGAAAACATATTACCGCGCTGATCATTAAACAGCGGTTGATGGTAATCTACTTGTAACTGATAAAAAGTAAGATCGCGGAAATTCCAACGCATTCTTAACAAAGATAACCAGACATCTAATGCAACCGTGATCTTTTTGGCTTTCACATCTGCATTTGCCGTTTTTACACTGATATCACGTAATTCAAAAACAGGCCCGAAAGATTCCCATTCTCCCGCAATATATCCAGCATCAATAGGTACACCAATAATTGACTCAATTTTAGCGAATAATTGTGGGCGGTAATCATTAATATGTGGCAGTAGAAAACGTAATCCACTGACAAGCAAAGCCACAATGATAATGACTATTGCGGCTGTCGCTAATAATACTCCCGGCAGTCGCCTCACACGCATCTCCTTGGTTACCAATGCTGTTATGACAGCAAAATCAAATGGTTACATCATAACTACGTCAAACTGTTCCTGACTGTAGAGCTGTTCTGTATGAACTTTTACCTGCTTGCCGACAAAAATCTCCACTTCCGCCAGTGCATGAGATTCCTCCCCTTTCAGCGCTTCGGTCACTGCGGGTGAGGCATAAATCAGGAAACGATCTGCGTCAACTGCCCGGTGCACACGCACAATTTCACGCAGAATCTCATAACAGACAGTTTCAACAGATTTTACGGTTCCTCTTCCTTTACAAGTCGGGCAATCGCTGCAAAGTATATGCTCTATGCTTTCACGGGTCCGCTTACGGGTCATTTCCACCAGTCCGAGTTGGGAAAAACCATTAATCGTCGTTTTAACACGATCTTTACTCAACGCGTGTTCAAGAGAAGCTAATACCCGTCGACGATGTTCTTCGCTATTCATATCGATAAAATCGATAATAATAATACCACCCAGATTACGCAGCCTTAATTGCCTGGCAATAGCTTGCGTCGCCTCAATATTGGTATTAAAAATAGTTTCTTCCAAATTGCGATGCCCGACAAATGCGCCGGTATTAATATCAATTGTGGTCATCGCTTCAGTTTGGTCAATAATTAAATAACCACCTGATTTTAATTCAACTTTGCGATCAAGTGCTCGCTGAATTTCATTTTCTACATCAAACAGATCGAAAATAGGCTGATTACCGTTATAAAGTTCCAATCGGGCTGTCATTTTAGGAATATATTCACGAATAAATTCCTGTAACTGAGTAAACGTCAAACGAGAATCCACACGAATACGATCAAGGGCTGCTCCGGCGAAATCACGCAAAATACGATGGGCCAGAGCCAATTCGCCATAAAGTTTATTTTTAGTGATATTGCGCTTTTTACGCTCCATCACCTTACTCCATAGACGTTTCAAGAAAGCCGCATCCTGAGCTAATTCTTCGTCGCCAACGCCCTCGGCTGCCGTCCTAATAATGAAACCACCATGTTCATCACAATAGTCAGCGACAATATTTTTCAGCCGATTACGCTCGCCTTCACTTTCAATACGTTGTGAAACCCCGACATGAGATGCGCCGGGCATAAAGACTAGATAGCGGGAAGGTAAAGTAATATCGGTCGTTAGCCGAGCGCCTTTAGTACCAAGGGGATCTTTCACCACTTGAACCATTAAATCTTGCCCCTGGCGAACCAACTCAGCAATATCTTTGACATGAAAGTTCTTTTGCTCCTCACCGGCAATACATTCCGTGTGAGGCACAATATCTGAGGCATGAAGAAAGGCGGCTTTTTCCAGACCAATATCAACAAAAGCAGCCTGCATCCCTGGCAATACCCGGCTTACACGACCTTTATAAATATTGCCAACAATGCCCCTTTTAGCTTCCCTTTCAATATGGATTTCTTGCAAAATCCCACCATCAATGTAAGCGACACGCGTTTCGGACGGTGTGATGTTGACTAATAACTCGGCTGTCATGTGTTCCCCTTCCCATCAACTAACGCAAAAAACTTTGTGATTAATTCGTGCGTTTCCACCAATGGCAGACCAACAACTGAGTGATAACTCCCATTCAGCGTTTTAACAAAGCAACCCGCTTTTCCCTGAATACCATAAGCACCCGCTTTGTCCATCGGCTCACCGGTTGCTACATAATCCAAAATTTCCTGCGTGGATAATTGGCGAAAGGTTACATCTGTAACGACTATATCACTTAAGGTACGCTGACTATCTGATAAAGCAATAGCTGTAATCACCTGATGACACTGCCCGGAAAGTGCACTAAGCATTTCAACAGCATGTTGTTCACTGCGCGGTTTTTCGAGAATCTTACCATTCAAGACAACAACAGTATCCGCTCCCAATACCAGAAAATCTTCTGGTGCAATAGCAACTCCCGCCAGAGATTTATCTTTTGCTAATCGGCTAACATACTGATGCGGAGTTTCACCCTCTTGCCATTGCTCCTTTACCTGAGGAGAAAGAATTTCAAATTTAAAGTCCAATAATTCAACCAGCTCACGCCGCCTTGGTGAGCCGGAAGCCAGATAAAGGGTTTTCATGATGATATTGTCCTTACTACTACCTATCTCATTAGGCTATTTCATTTACCATTGTGAGGTTATACACACTACTCATATCCTCAAGTTATTTGGAAAGAATGGCCCGCATCAGTAACGCCTGCTGGAATAAGCTCTGTCAGGACATTAAAAACGGCGATCCGACCACTAATGTACATTAAACTGACGACGGATTTTTCGCATTAACAGGAACAACCACGGCCAAAGAATACCATTGACCAAACTGTTCCAGAATACTTCTGGATGAAAAGCAACATTTGATAACAAAAATTCCGCCCAAAAAACACTGAAATCCATCAGTATCGATAAAGCAACGACGACCAACGCCTGCTGCCAAAGCGCCATATTGCGGAATAATTGAAACTTAAATGACACCAAATAACTCACAAGGCTGTAAGACAAAGCATTAACACCCAGTGTCGCCCCCTGAATCAAATCTACGATGATCCCCAATACAAAACCGGTACCAACGCTGACTCTATGAGGTAACGCCATCACCCAATAAATCAACAATAGTGCCGACCAGGTTGGCCGATACATATAAATTTGCTCCGGCCACGGCATAATTTGCAGCACCATTGCAATCAAGAAAGATAACCAAATGATCCAACGCCCATGACTCCGGTATTGATTCATTAACGATTTCCCGAATTTATAAATTTAGCAGACGTTATTGTCGATTCAGCATTTTTCACTCTTTCTGTTGTCTTGGTTGTTTCATCAGAAACAGACGATGGCGCTGGTGGTCCCATTTCATTTGCATGCGGCAATACCTGAGGCATCATTTGCATTAAACGTTCATTAGCTACACGATAAACCTCTGAGGGAGGCAGTGGTTCGGATGGATTATTATCCGCTCCCCACAATAACAGCAAATAACGCAAACGCTGTAATTCTGCCGTTGGCCGGGCATGAATCACCGTATAAGCCCGTTGATTATCGACTTTAACTGACGAAACCACCGCCACCGGATAACCTTCCGGGAAACGGCCGCCTAACCCAGAAGTCACCAGCACATCCCCAACCCGAATATCTGTGTTGCTTGGCAATGACTCAAACTGCAAATCATCAGCACAACCCGTACCGGCAATAATCGCCCTGATATCATTACGTAAGACCTGGATTGGCAAAGCATGGGTCGTATCACAAATCAGTAATACCCGGCTAGTAAACTGACTGACAGCAACCACCTGACCCACAATGCCTTTATCACTGATAACAGGTTGCCCTTCATAAACGCCTTCTCTTGATCCCTTATCGATGACGACCTGATCACTATAAGGATTAGCCCTACCGGAGATCACCTGCGTCACCATCATGTGTTCATCCTGACGTAAAGGCGACCCCAATAGCTCACGCAAGCGGGAATTTTCCTGTTTAAGTTGCCCTAATAACAGCATATCGCTGTTTTTCATCAATAATTCTTGGCGTAAAGCACGATTTTCCAATCGAAGTTGTTCACGGGAGGCAAGGGTTTCTGACACACCATCAAGCACTTGACGCGGGCCATTGGCGAGAAAATAAAATGGACTGACTACCGTATCCATATAATTACGGACTTTACTGAGAGCATCAAGACGGCTGTCTGCCACAACCAAAGCAATGGCAACAATAACAGCAAAGAAAAGTCGTAATTGCAGGGAAGGCCCCCTGCTAAAAATTGGCTTCATAAGCTGCGCTATTCCAAACTGTATGTTTCATAAACAATGGAATTCCCAGACAGCAATAGCAAGGAGGTCTGAGCTACCCGTCATTCCTCCCTCACTTGCAAGTTAACACTCACTCCTCGCTGAAGAGCTCACCGCCATGCATGTCGATCATTTCAAGTGCTTTTCCACCACCACGGGCAACACACGTCAACGGATCTTCCGCAACAATGACAGGAATACCCGTTTCCTCTATCAGTAAACGGTCAAGATTGCGCAATAATGCACCACCACCAGTCAAGATCATGCCCCGTTCTGAAATATCAGAAGCCAATTCTGGCGGACACTGCTCAAGAGCGACCATGACAGCACTGACAATACCGGTTAAAGGCTCTTGCAGAGCTTCAAGAATCTCGTTGGAGTTAAGCGTAAAACCTCGTGGTACACCTTCAGCCAAGTTACGACCACGAACTTCAATCTCCAACATCTCATCGCCTGGATAAGCAGAACCGATCGTGTGCTTAATACGTTCAGCCGTTGCTTCACCAATCAGTGAACCATAATTACGACGAACGTAATTGATAATGGCCTCATCAAAGCGATCACCACCGATACGTACAGAAGAAGAATAAACAACCCCGTTCAAAGAGATAACCGCCACTTCCGTGGTGCCGCCACCAATATCCACAACCATTGAACCCGTAGCTTCAGAAACAGGTAAGCCAGCGCCAATCGCCGCAGCCATCGGTTCTTCAATCAAAAATACTTCACGAGCGCCGGCACTGAGCGCCGATTCACGGATTGCCCGACGCTCAACTTGCGTTGCGCCAACAGGTACACAAACCAAAACTCGCGGGCTTGGACGCATGAAACTGTTGCTATGAACTTGCTTAATAAAGTGTTGTAGCATCTTCTCCGTAACATAAAAATCGGCAATCACCCCATCTTTCATCGGACGAATTGCCGCAATATTACCCGGTGTTCGACCCAGCATTTGCTTTGCTTCCTGCCCAACGGCAGCAACACTTTTCGATGAACCCGCACGATCCTGACGGATTGCGACGACAGAAGGTTCATTCAATACAATACCCTGACCTTTGACGTAAATAAGGGTATTGGCGGTACCCAAGTCAATAGACAAGTCGTTGGAAAACATGCCACGAAATTTTTTAAACATAGCGAAAGGATAATCCTGCAAGCTGGGGACGGAACAAAACCCGTCTACTCTACCAACCACATGAAGCAGCGACAAGGCGCACAAACACCTGCTTCAATAAAAAAGTGGCTACGTTATTCATATCAACAGCGCGATATTCTACGTTACTTCTCCCAAACGGAGCAGAAAAAAACTGCATAAAAATGGGTTAATTTTACCAATTGTTCCATAACGAAATGCAAGAACCACCTAATTTTGCATAATTCAACATTATGGCGCTACTGGATGATGCCATCGGTACCTACTAGCTAAATCCGCTGCTGCTTTTTGACCAATAACTATTCCGGTAAGTTCACATCAAACTTATATCTACAAACCCATACCTCTGCTCACTATTACCAACACGTAACTACAAGTATGTAGTCTGTGTAGTGAACAAATTAATGATGTAATAAACTGTGACTAAAATACAATACTTTCTGCTAAAAAATAATAAAAAACAGAATTTTCTGAAATAGAACACCATATGCAACTAATCTGGAATATGACAATGAGATTACAGATAAAAGTGCGGATAAATTCTGTTTCAGAATTCACCAAAACTTTATTTTTTCTTATATACCTTATGTAAATTACTCATTTTTATCTATCCTTATTTAATGACAAAATTTAATGACAAAATCGATTACAGAGAACGGAACAATAATGAAAGCCCTGCTACTCAAACAACAACAGAACCAATTATCCGCGTCCATAGCAGAAGTTGATGCATCTTATCTTCCCGTAGGAGACGTTACCGTCGATATTCACTGGTCAACGCTGAACTATAAAGACGCATTAGCCATCACAGGTAAAGGGAAAATTATCCGCCAATTCCCAATGATACCGGGTATTGATTTCTCTGGCATTGTACACAGTACCGAAGATCCCCGTTTTCATATCGGTCAACATGTATTATTAACCGGCTGGGGGGTAGGAGAAAATCATTGGGGTGGACTGGCGGAACAAGCCAGAGTTTCAGGCGAATGGTTGACACCTTTACCTACCGGTTTGGATAGCAGGCAAGCCATGATCATTGGTACTGCTGGCTTTACCGCAATGCTGTGCGTTATCGCTCTGGAACAAGGCGGCGTTAAGCCAGAAAGTGGTGATGTTATTGTGACAGGCGCCAGCGGTGGCGTAGGCAGTACGGCGATAGCACTACTCTCACAACTTGGCTATTCCGTTGTTGCCGTTAGCGGTAGACAAGAAAATCATGAATATTTGTTATCTCTAGGGGCAAAAAAGGTTTTACCGCGCCATGAATTTAGCCAACTTCCTCGCCCACTGGAAAAACAACTTTGGGCCGGAGCTATCGACACGGTAGGCGATAATGTACTGGCGACAATACTGGCTCAAACTCACTATAACGGTACCGTTGCCGCCTGTGGCCTCGCCGGTAATGCAAATCTGCCAACAACAGTGATGCCATTTATTTTACGTAACGTACGTCTGCAAGGCGTAGAGTCCGTCACTGTTCCATCAGCCAAACGACCCGCCGTATGGCAACGCCTGCAAAAGCTATTACCTGATTCTTTTTATCAGCAGGCAACTACGGAGATAACACTGGAACAAACCGTGGAATACGCCAATAAATTGATAGCTAATCAGGTTACAGGACGTACATTGGTAAGAGTTCGTTAAGAATTGTGATTAGCCTCTAAAGTACAGTGGTTTTATTCTTGACATTTTTTCTGATAAGACCAGTATTTAGCTGCTAAATGCTACGATATCATTATAATGTCGCGCTTTATCGCCGAAATGAATTTGTGGCTGTTACAAAAAGATGACAAATCGCTAATATCGGATTATGTTGGCGCATTGTTGACAAATTGCCGGAGATACCAGCACAATGACAGGCAAGTTTCACATTTTACTCCTTAATGGCCCTAACCTAAATATGTTAGGAACCCGGGAGCCTGATATTTATGGCAACTTAACGCTTGATGATATCGTCAGCAAATTGTCTGAAGAAGCCTATCAATCAGGGGTTAAATTCAGTCACCTGCAATCCAACGCAGAATTTGAGCTGATAAATAGAATTCATTCTGCACAGGGTAATACTGATTTTATCTTGATTAATCCTGCTGCATTCACGCATACCAGCGTGGCACTGCGTGATGCATTGCTGACAGTGAAGATCCCATTTATTGAGATCCACCTCTCCAATGTTCACGCGCGCGAGCCATTTCGTCATCACTCATATCTTTCAGATCTTGCCGTTGGTGTAATCTGTGGTTTAGGGGTAGATGGCTATAGCTTTGCATTACAGGCAGCGGTAAACCGCTTGTCAAAACTCAACTAAATTAAACAGAAGAGTACGGAATCACACTCATGGATATTCGTAAGATAAAAAAACTGATCGAGCTGGTTGAAGAATCTGGCATTTCTGAACTGGAAATTTCTGAAGGGGAAGAGTCAGTGCGCATCAGCCGCGCATTAGCCCCCCAGAGTTTTCCGGCAGCTCAACAATATATTCCAATAGCAGCGCAACAACCTGCGCTGGCTAGTGCTGTTGCGCCTTCTCAGGCTTTACCAGAAACGATCAGCGACAGATCGGCTGCAATCGACGGTCACATTGTTCGTTCTCCAATGGTAGGTACTTTCTATCGTACTCCTAGCCCGGATGCGAAACCGTTTATCGAAATCGGTCAACGTGTCAATGTGGGTGATACCCTCTGCATCGTTGAAGCCATGAAAATGATGAATCAGATCGAAGCCGACAAAGCAGGTGTGGTTAAAGCGATTCTTGTGGAAAGCGGTCAACCCGTTGAATTTGACGAGCCATTGGTCGTCATCGAATAACGAGGCGTTCCCATGCTTGATAAAATTGTAATTGCTAACCGTGGTGAAATTGCCCTGCGTATCCTGCGAGCTTGTAAAGAGTTGGGGATCAAAACCGTTGCGGTACATTCCTCTGCGGATCGTGACTTAAAACACGTCCTGCTGGCAGACGAAACTATCTGTATAGGCCCGGCAGCTTCTGCAAAAAGCTATCTGAATATCCCGGCGATTATTTCTGCGGCAGAAATCACCGGTGCAGTAGCCATTCACCCTGGCTACGGTTTTCTGTCTGAAAATGCAGATTTTGCTGAACAGGTTGAACGTTCCGGCTTTATTTTTATCGGTCCAAAAGCAGAAACGATCCGCCTAATGGGTGACAAAGTTTCTGCTATCAATGCGATGAAAAAAGCGGGCGTTCCTTGTGTACCTGGCTCTGATGGCCCATTGTCTGATGACACAGAGAAAAACAAAGCTTTCGCTAAGCGCATCGGCTATCCTGTCATCATCAAAGCGTCTGGCGGCGGCGGCGGTCGCGGTATGCGCGTCGTCCGCAGCGATAAAGATCTGGAACAATCAATCAATATGACCCGTGCGGAAGCAAAAGCTGCTTTCAATAACGATATGGTTTACATGGAAAAATTCCTTGAAAATCCACGTCATATTGAGATCCAGGTATTGGCCGACGGTCAAGGTCAGGCAATTTATCTGGCTGAACGTGATTGTTCTATGCAACGCCGTCACCAGAAAGTTGTCGAAGAAGCCCCTGCACCGGGTATCACGCCAGAAATGCGTCGCAGCATTGGTGAACGCTGTGCTAACGCGTGTATCGAAATTGGCTATCGTGGCGCCGGTACTTTTGAATTCCTGTATGAAAACGGCGAATTCTATTTCATTGAGATGAACACCCGTATTCAGGTCGAACATCCAGTGACAGAAATGATTACCGGTGTTGACCTGATTAAAGAGCAATTGCGGATTGCCGCAGGTATGCCACTCTCAATTAAGCAGAAAGATGTTGTCATTCGTGGTCACGCGATCGAGTGTCGTATCAACGCCGAAGATCCGAATACGTTCTTGCCAAGCCCAGGTAAAATTACTCGCTTCCACTCACCAGGTGGATTTGGTGTACGTTGGGAATCGCATATTTATGCTGGCTACACTGTTCCCCCTTACTATGATTCAATGATTGGTAAGCTGATTACTTACGGTGAAAATCGTGACAATGCCATTGCCCGTATGAAAAACGCATTGGCAGAATTGATCATTGACGGCATCAAGACAAATATCGAGCTTCAACAGGCGATAATGAATGATGAAAACTTTCAGAATGGTGGTACTAATATCCATTATCTGGAGAAAAAACTGGGATTACAGGAAACTTAAAACCAGTTTAATATCATCAATATGTTTTAAAGGAGCGTTTAAACGCTCCTTTTCATCTATTTTTATATTATCTGGTATTCACACAGGCAAATATTGGTGAACAATTTCACGACCTATTTCAATTGAAGCGGTCGCTGCCGGTGAAGGCGCATTACAAACGTGTAGTGAGCGCACACCGGTCATGATATGAAAATCATCAACCAACTTGCCATCGGCAGTCAGCGCTTGAGCACGCACACCGGCGGGGCCAGGAACAATATCCTCGGCATTAAGTTCAGGAATCAAGCAACGGGCATTAGCAACAAACCGTTTTTTACACAATGAACGGTATATCTCCGCCATTCCTTCACCAAAATAGGTACGTGCAATTTTCCAAAAACCACGGTAGAGCAATATTTCACTCAGATCTTTCAGATTAATATCGGTTTTTTTGTAGCCTTCACGTTTAAATGCCAATACAGCATTCGGACCAATATCACGTTTACCGTTATACATGCGGGTAAAATGTACACCAAGGAAAGGAAAATCTGGATTAGGTACTGGATAGATTAAATGATTGACCAGGTAATTTTTTTCACTATTCAACACATAATATTCACCACGGAAGGGAATAATCTTCACGCCGATATCATAGCCTGATAAACGAGCGATACGATCACTATGCAATCCGGCGCAGTTAATCAACCATTTTGCCTGATAACTATTCTGTGGCGTAACAACTTCTACTCTGTCACTACTCTCTTTAATGGCAGTCACCATTTGACCATAAACCAAGGTAGCGCCACGCAGCTGGATAATTTCCGCCAGTTTATCCGCCACCTCTTTATAGTTCACAATACCAGCATCGGGCACAAGTAACGCCTCCAACCCATTAACGTGTGGCTCGCGCTCATTAAGTTGCAAACGGTTTAGACGGCTAACTTCCAGACCATTTTGCAATCCGCGCTGATAGAGATTTTCCAGTAACGGTAATTCTTTTGGTTGTGTAGCAACAATGACTTTGCCACAACGATCATGGTACAAACCATGCTGGCGACAAAAAGAGAACATGGTTTTATTACCACGCGTCGCCAGGCGAGCCTTCAAGCTGCCAAGTTTATAATAAATGCCTGAATGTACTACATTGCTATTGTGACCGCTTTGATGGCTGGCTGGTGTGTTCTCTTTATCCAACATCAATATCTTGATGCTCGGCTGAGCTTCCTGCAACGCATGAGCAATGCCAAGCCCCACAATACCAATACCGACAATAATATAATCATACATACCTTATTCCCTATTATTGATTCAGCTACCGTTCAGCCCATTTTTCTAGATTTTTTCCAATGAGTAAAACTACACTAATAACAATAGCTGTCAGCACACAATTCGTTGCATTGGAAATACGTTTTCTGATTACATTCAAATCAGTGCAGTAAAAAAGGAAATAACCATAACTGAATAACGTGAAAGAAATTAGGCAGTTATCTAATAAATTAAGTTTTAGCGTGACATATTTTCGCGAAAAAAAAATAAAAAGTATAAAACTTAAGATTATAATGCCCGTTAAGAAACATATATTGAGATAAAACTCTTGTATATTGAACAACATATAAATAATGTTTCATAATTCTGCTACACATAGCCTTCTTCAACCCATTGTTATACATAGGATTATGAGTGGCATAAGATGTAGCGCTATTTTGGAATCTTATTTATTGGCCTTTCAGCTTAATACGTCAGATATTAGGACAGTGGATTTCTCCAGTAGAAACAGTCACGATCGATAAAAATGTTTTGCCGATATTTTTAATTTCCCCCTCAATAGCAAATTCTGATAACCAATATCAGATAAGTTATTATCGGACAATAATTTAATTTCATTGTATTTCATATTTCTTTTCACAATATTAGTCTCCAATAAATAAACAACCTAAATTTGTCTATAACATTACCAATCATCTTGTGGGAAAAATAGGATAAAAATGTGATCAACATATTCAGAAAATGCATTTTCTTATATGGGTTATGCTACAAGAATACGAAATAATCTATTCATATAGAAAAGTTTTTAAGCGAAACTCAAATGACTTACTTGATATCACATTTTTCCTGAATAAATTCGCATCTTGCCGTACAATCCTTCCCTTCCCATCCTAATTTATTTAATTACCGGAAGAACGAATGGACAGACGATTTGTTCAATCCCATAAAGAAGCGCTTTGGGCTGTATTCCTAACGCTTATTTACCTTATTGGCTGGCTATTGACAGCCTATTTACCCAGCGATGCTCCCGGTGTCACCGGCTTACCTCGCTGGTTTGAAATGGCATGTTTGTTACTACCCATCGTATTCATTATCCTCTGCTGGTTAATGGTGAAGTTTATTTTCAAAGAAGTCCCGCTGGAGGATGAGAATGCAAAGTGAAGTTATCTTACCTCTGCTTGGCTATCTTGCACTGGTATTTCTCCTGTCAGTTTACGCTTATCGACGCCACCAGAAAGGTCCCTTCCTGACTGAATATTTCCTTGGCAACCGTTCAATGGGCGGCTTTGTATTGGCAATGACCATTACTGCCACCTATATCAGTGCCAGTTCATTTATCGGCGGGCCAGGAGCAGCCTATAAATATGGTCTGGGATGGGTATTACTGTCGCTGATTCAGTTGCCGGCAATATGGCTTTCCTTGGGCGTATTAGGTAAAAAATTTGCCATTCTCGCCCGTCGCTATAATGCGGTTACTCTTAATGACATGTTATATGCCCGTTATGGCAGCCGTTTTCTGGTTTGGTTTGCCAGCCTAAGTCTTTTAGTCGCTTTTATTGGCGCGATGACCGTTCAATTTATTGGCGGCGCACGCCTGCTGGAAACTGCTGCGGGTATCCCTTATGGCACTGGATTAATGATTTTCGGTATCTCTATCGCTCTCTATACCGCATTTGGAGGGTTCAGAGCGAGTGTCCTCAATGATGCCCTACAAGGGCTGGTAATGCTGTTAGGCACTGTTCTACTGCTGGTGGCGATTATCCATAAGGCGGGAGGTCTGTCGGAAGCAGTCACCACATTACGCGCAATTAATCCTGAACTGGTTTCCCCACAGGGCGCAGACCATATCCTCAGCGGACCTTTCATGGCATCGTTCTGGATACTGGTCTGTTTTGGGGTAATTGGATTACCTCATACTGCCGTTCGTTGCATCTCCTACCGCGATAGCAAAGCTGTTCACCGAGGGATCATCATCGGAACCATCGTCATGACGATCCTCATGTTTGGTATGCACTTAGCAGGAGCAATTGGTCGAGCCATTATTCCTGATCTGACCATTCCCGATCAGGTGATCCCAACATTGATGATCACGGTATTGCCGCCATTCGCTGCTGGAATTTTTCTAGCCGCACCGATGGCCGCCATTATGTCCACAATTAATGCACAACTGCTGCAATCTTCTGCAACCATCGTCAAAGATCTCTACCTAAACCTGTTTCCACAGCAAATCGCACAGGAAAAAAGACTCGCCCGAATTTCCAGTTTTTCTACCCTGATTCTTGGTTTGTTGCTACTTTTAGCCGCCTGGCGCCCACCCGAGATGATTATCTGGCTGAATCTACTGGCTTTCGGTGGCTTACAAGCCGTATTTCTCTGGCCATTAGTACTGGGCCTGTATTGGGAAAAAGCCAATGCCTATGGCGCTATCAGTTCAATGATTACAGGGGCAACAAGCTATACTTTGCTCGCGAGTTTCAATATCAATCTATTGGGCTTCCACCCGATCGTGCCATCATTGCTACTTAGCCTGTTGGCTTTCTGGATGGGCAATACTCTCGGTCAGCGATTACCGCAAAAAGCGCTCAGACTTCATTAAAGGAAAATTTTTTATGCCTTGGATACAACTTCGATTAAATACCACAGGACAGCTCGCTGAATCCCTTGGAGATACTCTGATGGAAAATGGCGCAGTCTCAGTCACCTTTCAAGACAGCCACGATAATCCTGTATTCGAACCCTTACCGGGCGAGACCCGTTTATGGGGAGATACCGATGTCATCGGATTGTATGATGCTGAAACCGATATGAAAGCTGTGATCAGCCAGCTCGAACAAGTTCCTGAGTTGGGTGAAAGATTTATTCATAAAATAGAACAATTGGAAGACAAAGATTGGGAGCGTGAATGGATGGATAACTTCCACCCAATGCGTTTTGGCGAGCGCTTGTGGATTTGTCCAAGCTGGCGCGATGTCCCGGACCCAAACGCAGTCAACGTTATGCTGGACCCTGGACTAGCTTTCGGTACAGGCACTCACCCAACCACATCATTATGCTTGCAATGGCTGGACAGTCTCAATCTGGAAGGTAAAACGGTTATCGATTTTGGTTGCGGTTCCGGCATACTAGCAATTGCTGCGCTAAAGCTCGGTGCAACGCACGCTATTGGCATAGATATCGACCCACAAGCTATTCAGGCCAGCCGAGACAATGCAGAACGTAATGGCGTTCTGGAGCGTTTAACGCTATATTTGGCGAAAGATACACCAACCGATCTTGAATCTGATGTAGTAATTGCTAATATTTTGGCAGGCCCTCTGCGTGAACTCGCCCCTGTGATTGGCGCATTACCAAAACCGGGTGGCCTGTTAGGTCTATCGGGTATTTTAACAAATCAGGCAGAAAGTGTTATTCAGGCTTATACTGATAAATTCGTCATCGATCCTGTTGCGGAACAGGAAGAGTGGTGTCGGATATCTGGGACAAAAATAGCAACAAATTGAAATTATTTTATTTTGTTATAATTTCAAGTGTGAATTTTGATCACTTATTGATGGTAATCCGTGCTATCAGCAAACTTGCTGATAGAAAAATCCTAAGTGACAAACTTTACCAATAACATATAACACCATGTTATTTATGAATAATTATATTTATCCCAGAAGAAAAGCTGGAAAAAAGTTGTAACAAATGACGATTTGCTCAAAGTTTGGCCTTTCATATTTTGCGAAAAATGCGTAATATACGCGCCCTTGCAGTCACAGTATGGCCACTCTTTCTTCGTTTATGCGTATCGGACAATACCAGCTGAAAAACTGTCTTATTGCGGCCCCAATGGCTGGCATAACTGACCGTCCGTTTCGGTCGCTATGTTACAAAATGGGTGCAGGTATGACAGTATCGGAAATGCTATCTTCCAACCCACAGGTCTGGAAGACAGACAAATCCCGGCTACGTATGGTCCACAGTGACGAACCGGGCATTCGTTCCGTGCAAATTGCTGGGAGTGATCCTGATGAAATGGCAGCAGCAGCGAAGATTAATGTCGCTAATGGTGCTCAGATCATTGATATCAACATGGGGTGTCCAGCCAAGAAAGTGAATCGTAAGCTGGCAGGTTCAGCTTTACTGCGTTACCCAGAATTGGTGGAAAAAATTCTTTCTACCGTTGTAAACGCAGTAGATGTTCCTGTTACGCTAAAAATTCGCACTGGATGGTCGCCAGAAGAACAAAACTGTGTAAAGATTGCCCAATTGGCCGAGCATTGTGGTATTCAAGCTCTGACGATCCACGGCAGGACTCGTGCCTGCTTATTTAACGGAGAGGCAGAGTACGACAATATTCGGACAGTTAAGCAGACTGTTGCCATTCCGGTTATTGCCAATGGTGACATTACTGACCCGCTTAAAGCCAGAGCAGTGCTTGAATACACCGGGGCTGATGCCCTGATGATAGGCCGCGCTGCTCAGGGAAGACCCTGGATCTTCCGGGAAATCCAGCATTATCTGGAAACAGGAGAACTGCTGTCACCGATGCCGATTGGCGAAGTACAGCATTTGATGAACGAGCATGTACGGGAATTGCACGACTTTTATGGTCCAGGCAAGGGAGCCCGTATCGCACGTAAGCATGTATCTTGGTATCTCCGGGAACATGCTCCTGATGACCAGTTCCGGCGCACATTCAACACCATAGAGGATGCCAGCGAACAGCTGGAGGTGTTGGGGGCATATTTCGAAAATTTTGCGTAATATAAAGAAAAGAGCTGACAGAACTATGTTCGAACAACGCGTAAATTCTGACGTACTAACCGTTGCTACTGTAAATTCACAAGATCAGGTAACTCAAAAACCTTTACGTGATTCAGTTAAACAAGCACTGAAGAACTATTTTGCTCAATTAAATGGTCAAGATGTTAATGATCTGTATGAGCTGGTATTGGCTGAAGTGGAACAGCCATTGTTGGACATGGTGATGCAATACACCCGTGGCAACCAAACACGCGCTGCCCTGATGATGGGCATCAACCGTGGCACACTGCGTAAGAAATTGAAAAAATATGGCATGAACTAATTACTAAAGTTAGTTCATTAAAAAAGGCGCTGTACCTCTTGGTAAAGTGCCTTTTTTGCCAAACAAAAAAAGTAATGCCGAATTTTGGGGGCCTTACGCAATAAAATGCAGATTATTTAGTTGCCCTGGCAATTATAAAATCTGCATTGAACCTTTCTTTTGCCTGATTGGTTTACCATAATTCCAAATCTTCCCAATGTCAGGTCATTCCGTAACTGATAGGTTATTCTCAGCTTTCATTAAAATGAAGTAATTGGTTACTGCCAACAATAAGATAAAACAACCACAACATATCAAGACAACACCAAGATGTTGGTTCCAACCCGCTAGCGCAAGACCTGTGCCTAACATCAAATAATATAGCAAACCCAATAATGCTCCTGCTGTTCCCAATCTATCCGTATAATTAATCAATGCAGAAGCCAGGATGTTAGGAATTGCAATTCCGTAGGCCACAACAATCAAAATCATAGGCAGAATAAACAACCAAGTATCTTCCAGAACCATTATCAATCCACCACCAATCAGAACAATAACAGAAGCAAGAAACACTAAATTTGATGAATTCCACTGTTTGTTGAGCAAGAGTTTATTCAACCAAGCACCAATGCCTACTCCCGATGCCAAAAATAATCCTGTGTAACCAAACATCTCAGGAGAGAATCCTAACCGTTCAAAATTAAATGGAGCTAATTGGTAATAACTGAACAAACATAAGTTAAAGAGGGCTATCAACAGGGCATTACGCCAAATTGCCATATCCTTGAGCATCATAAGTAAAGTACTTGTGAGTGGTATTATCGCCACTGCTACCGGACGGGTTTCAGGCAGATAAATAGCACCCCAACCCGACAGTAATACCGCGAGTAAAGACAAACCTAAAAAAACGCCTTTATATCCCCAGAAGTACACCAAAATAGAACCACTTATCATGCCAATTGCCGGACTTACTGCCAAAGCTACGCCCACGATAGAAAACACGCGAGCTAATTCACTTCCTTGATAAGAATCTCTCATTATTGTTTGAGTTCCTACCGAGCCCACTGCGGCCCCAAATGCAGATAACATTCTGGCCGCCAATAACAACTCAAACTGACGGCTCAGTAATGCCACTAATGAAGCACCGCTATAGAGTAATAATCCACTCAATATCGTTGGCCGTCTTCCTATGAGATCACACAAACGTCCCCAAATCACCACACCGATGGCGAAAGCAAAAAAATATAAAGATAAAGTTTGAGCAGCTTGTTCGGCACTCACTTTGAATTCCTTTGCGATATCGGTTAACGCCGGGCTATAGATGGTTTCTACAATTTGTGGAAACATCATCAGCACTGTTGCCAAAGTAAGTCCAAGTTTACGTTGCATTGTGTTTTCTTAATCAATTAGACAATAAAACGTAAATTAGCATGCTCTTAATTGTCGTATTATAATAATAAAGACAATTTATTTATCAAATAGGACATCAATATGGCATGGCTTTCTCGTGATGACAGTTTTGATCCTGATAACCTTGGAGTACCGGTAGTGGGAATTGCGGCTGAACTAGGTCAGCATGACTCAGGATTTCATCAACATGAGATGGGGCAATTACTATTCACTCAGCAAGGATGCATCAATATCACCCTGGCAGATCAGTTATGCATACTTCCACCAACTCGGGTTGCCTGGATTCCACCGCGTATTATTCATAGGGCAGAGATAAAAGAATCCGTCGGATACCGCTCGATTTATCTAAATATAAATCAAATCGGACGTTTAGCAGAAAACGTTGAGGTATTGGAAGTTACCCCTCTGTTACGTGAAGTATTAGAGCGAATCGCACTGTCACCTTTCAATACAGATTGGTTACATAAACCTGCGGCTAACCTGTTGGCTGTCTGCCTTGATGAAATCCATCTGGCAAAAAGAGAACCGACATTATTACCGCTCCCTTTTGACCGTCGTTTGGCCCGTATTCCTCTGACCACACTACCACCACCGCTCAAAATATTGGCCATGAATATTGGAGCCAGTGAAAAAACCATCAGTCGGATATTTCGCCGAGAAACAGGACTCAGTTATCAACAGTGGCGACAACAATGGCGTTTAATCAAATCTATAGAATTACTGGCAAAACAGGGTAATTTGTCATCTGTTGCTAGCGAATTAGAATTTGCCAGTGATAGTGCTTTTGCAATCTTTTTCAAGAAAATGACTGGGCGTTCACCAAGGGAATATATGTCTGCTTATAAGGAACGCAGTTATTAAAGTAAATAGCTATTGAAATAATATACAAAAATTGCCGACATCAAAGGAATTATTCACCATATGAATATAGACATCGGCAATTGCATCAAATAATTAAATAAAAGCTAATAACATCCTACGTACATAAAATATACTTGTTAAAAGCTATTATTTTTCATCATCATTTATCAACTGATAAGATACAGCGATATTTGCTGCCTGACCTGCTAATGGGCTGTAGTCACTGGACAAATATACCCCTGCAATATAGTGACTTTCGCCAACATAAAATTTCCTATATCGAGATGTTCCAGGTGCGCCAAATGATAATGAACGACCATCACTCAAAGTAAAGACCGCTTGATCAACAGCACCATTGCCCCATACTTCCAAACTGGTAATTCGACTGCCATTCAGAGAAATAGATGCCGTCTCACCAGATATTGTACCTAATCGATGGCTACTACCATCATCAAATACAACTGTCAGCCCTCCGACTCTCGGAGCCCCTCCAATACGCACAATATGTCCCGTTAACGAATCGATCTTTCTTCTTTTCCCGTCATTAAGAGCCGGTTTGAGAGGTGGAGCCATATCTTTCTCTGGAGTCAATGCCTGAATTCTGGCTTTTGCTGTTTGACGGTCAAAGAAAGTAGAATAACTTAAAACATCAACATAGATTCTATTATTTACTGACTCTGCTTCACTTAATTTATCCCAAATACTGATATATTCAATCCCATGTAAACGACAGTGACCATGAACAGACATCACATTATTTGCAACAGTGTCAGCCGTCGAGTTATTAAGAGCATCATTAAGCTCTCTATCATATATATTATTAATATAACTATTCGCCTGTTCTACCGTCTTTTTGATTAACCCTCGGACTTTTTCAATATCAATATCACTAAGCCCGATTTCATTTCTTCTCTCTAAACCAGCGACCCAATATGTTATCTGCATCATAACCGTAGTAGAAAACATGGGTAATATCTGATAGTTAACATCATCGGAAAAATTATTAAATTTTTTGTGATAACCATCTATATTTTCTGCCAGGTTATTAAAAGCACTCCTCGCTTCTTCAGATCCCGGATGCTTATCAAGAAGATCAGCAACGGTTGCCATTCGTTCTTGTATATATGCAATATCACCAGCAAGGATACCTTTAATCGTCTTTAATGCAGACTCCTCTATCATCCTTTCAATTTGTTTGACAATCCCTTCCCATATATTTTCTTTTGATTGAGGCCAGAATAAACCGACTAAAAAAGATATAGCAGGGCCAACTGAAGGTATAAAAGATATTCCCCCGATGATTGCATTTTTTACAATATCAGTAACATCCCACTCTACTGCACTCGTTTTTACGGCATATTCATTAGCCACAATGGTTCTTATGTCTAAAACATTTTCTGTATGCATAATGGAACCCTTCAATTAAAATGAGATGTTTAAACCAAATTTGCCGTCACATAAGCAACTTTATCCGTATTATTATAGATAACAAATTTACTATAATAAAAAGAGTTATTAGGCACGTTTAACACCTTCTCTTCTCCTAATCCTACATCTATAGAACCAGACTCAAACCATTCAGAGGTAAAACTATGAGACCAGTAAAATTTAGCCGTGACACTATTTGCTAGCCCGGTATTTACAACTCTCAGAGATCTTCTGGATTCTGGAATTATTGGTGTATCTATTCTAAATACTTCCACACTAGCATGAGGTGATATAGTCACATCACTCAAAGGACCAACTGCATTTAAGTCTTTATGTACTGGAACAGGGGAATTAGAGTAAACTTCTGCTTTCTGTTCATCTGAATCAACAACAATAGTTATTCTAGACATATTTATTTTCCTCATTCAAATTTAAATAAGACTGATTCAACTTACATATAAATATTTTCAGAACACAGTATTACCACTTAATTAAAGATACTCTTTAACCATTATAGAACCACTATTACCTTTGAAATTTAATTCCCCAATATATTATGTGGACTTGACATACCACAATAACTCACCAGAACATTAAGATATCCATATTATAATTAATGTCATTAATAAGACATATCTGAAACAAACCACAATAATAAAAAACTATAGCAGATATATATTTCATGTCAACGCTCTGCCTCAATTAAATTACTATTATTTAAGAGTTATTGAAATTATATGATATATAAAAAATACATATAAAAAACATATATAAAAAATTTAAATAGAAATTATTACCATTATGTTATTCACCTGAATTTATAATATTAATATTGGTTACTATAGCGCTATATAATTCTATTCTTTATTTTACAAATTTACCTTTATCCGGTGAAATATAATAATTCGCCAAATTCACTCACAACGTTAAAATGACAAAAAAATATATTTCTGCCATATCCGCATCAATAATATTTTTATTACCAATTGATTATATATTCTACAAGATAACAGATGAACATTCTTAAAATCATTCTCTTTCTGATGAAAGAAAGTTAGCTTAATAATAGAAAAATAATTTTGACTGTAGATTTTAGCTACTCAAATATACTAAATACAATTAATTGACCTTTCATTACTCCACCAATAAACTATATCGCTTAAAATATGACAAAAAAACCCAGAAAAAATAAGGGCGGGTTTCAAGGCATTTGAAACCACACTCGTTGCCCCGACCCCAACTAATACCAAACTTAAAGCATTATTAATGGCGTCCTCACCTTGGGAAAAACAACCTTCCCAGTACTACGAGGATAATCAACCATCTTAATTCCTTTCCTGTGAAAAAGAATATGTCTCTATCCTCCCAAATACGCATTTCTCACAGCTTCATTAACCAATAATGCAGATCCACTGTCTTCTAGTACGATCTTACCGTTTTCCAATACATATCCTCGGTCAGCCAATTTCAACGCCTGATTTGCATTCTGCTCAACCAAAAAGATTGTCATCCCCTCTTCCCTCAACTGCTGAATAGTATCGAAAATCTGAATAATCACTATCGGCGCCAATCCCAATGAAGGCTCATCCAGCAACAATAATTGTGGCTGGCTCATTAAAGCGCGACCAATTGCCAACATTTGCTGTTCACCACCGGACATCGTTCCAGCCCGCTGGTGACGCCTTTCCTGTAAACGCGGGAATAAATCATAAACCCGCTCAAGGCTCTTCGGATACTGAGTCCTATCAGCAAAAAAGCCGCCCATTGCCAAATTCTCTTCCACTGTCATACGAGCAAACACTCTGCGCCCCTCGGGAACAATCGCAATGTCCTCACGCATAATACGAGATGTCGGCCATTGGGTGATCTCCTTACCACGAAAAATTATGGAACCTTCGGTTGCTCTGGGTTCACTACATAAGGTACTGAGCAACGTTGTTTTTCCTGCGCCATTTGCACCAATTAGAGTGACGATTTCCCCCTGCTGAATATTCAGGCTGACCTGATGTAATACCTGAACTTCTCCATAATGGGCAGATACCCGATTAAATTCCAACATAATTAATACACCTCACCCAGATATGCCCGGATAACATCCGGGTTGTTACGAATCTCTTCTGGCCGTCCTTGCGCTAAAGACATTCCCTGATTAACAACATAGATACGATCTGATATTCCCATCACCAATTTCATATCATGCTCGATCAACAATACAGAAACTTGATGATATTCCCTCAGTTCAGCAATTAAAGCATTAAGCTCTGCTGTCTCTTTTGGATTCAGCCCCGCAGCAGGTTCATCCAGCATCAAAATCTGCGGACGAGCTACCATACAGCGGGCAATCTCCAAACGCCGTTGCTGACCGTATGCTAGATTACCGGCCTGTCTGTTTGCCAGTGGTAATAAACCAATCCGTTCTAACCAAGTTATGGCCCAATCTACAGCCTTAGATTCTGCCCGGCGGAATGCCGACGTTTTAAAAAGACCGGCAAAAAGACCCCTTTTCAGGTGCTGATGCTGCGCTACTAATAGATTTTCAATCACCGTCATCTCTCGGAACAACCGCACATGCTGGAATGTTCTGATAATGCCCATACGTGCAATCACCTGCCCAGATAACCCTTCCAAATGTTTCTCCCGCAACTTTATGGTACCGCTAGTCGGACAGTAAAATCCGGTCAGACAATTAAAGATCGTGGTTTTCCCAGCACCATTAGGGCCAATAAGAGAAACAATTTCCCCCTGATTTAGCCTCAAGGCAATGTTGTTAACCGCCAGCAAGCCACCGAAGCGCATGGTCAGATCGGAAACTTGCAATAATGGCGTTGCACTCATGCTTGCTTTCCTCCCTGTACCGGTCGTTCCAATTTAACATGACGGCGTTTTGTCGGTAGCAACCCTTGCGGGCGCCAAATCATCATCAATACCATCATTACCCCTAGCAGCAACATACTGTAGGCATTCAGGTCACGCATCATCTCACGGGAAACCACCAACAAAACGGCCGCCAGAATCACCGCAGTCTGTGAGCCCATCCCTCCAAGTACTACAATCGCCAGCACAAAAGCAGATTCAACAAACGTGAAGGACTCCGGGCTGACGAACCCCTGCCGGGCAGCAAATAAAGTACCAGCAAAACCGGCAAATGCAGCACTGATAGTAAATGCAGCTAGTTTAATTCGGGTTGGACTTAAACCAAGAGAGCGACAAGCAATCTCATCTTCACGCAGCGCTTCCCATGCCCGGCCTAATGGCATACGCAGTAGCCGATTAATAATAAATACTGTCAGTATTACCAACAGTAACACCACCAGATAGAGGAAGATGACCCGATCACTGGGATCATATTTCAAGCCAAAGAAGCCGTGGAAAGTATCCCAACCTCCCTCTTTCACACTGCGGTTAAATTCCAATCCGAAGAAAGTCGGTTTTGGGATTTGGCTGATACCATTCGGACCACCGGTTATTTCAGTATTATTCAACAGTAGAATGCGAACAATTTCACCAAAACCAAGGGTAACAATTGCCAGATAGTCACCTCGCAATCGCAATACCGGAAAGCCTAATAACAGCCCCGATAAAGCCGCCGTTAACCCCGCCAGCGGTAAGCTCTGCCAAAATCCTAATCCGTAATAGTGACTTAACAAAGCGTAGGTATAAGCACCGATAGCATAAAAACCTGCATACCCAAGTACCAGCAACCCCGACAAACCAACCACGACATTCAAACCCAACCCTAGCATGACATAAATTAACGTCAGCGTAGCAATATCAACACTACCACGGGAGACAATAAACGGCCAGACAATTGCAGCAATAATGACCAATATTGCCAGTAACTTTTGCCTTTTAGTTGAGCCATCGAAATCCGGCAACGACCAGCTTTTAATTGGCACTTTCTTCATTGTCTGCTGAACAACCGGACGCAATAGCTGGAACAGAAAAACAATCGCACAGCCAATACCAATCCATAACCATCGCACTTCATCAGCACGATGGACGACCAACTTCGTGCCGTCCAGCGACAACTGCATTCCCATCATAAAGGCAGACAACACAAATAAAACGACTGAGGCGATAACGGCATTCATCCAATTGGCATGTTTCATACTTTTTCTACCTCTGGACGGCCTAAAATTCCAGTGGGCATAAACAACAGCACAACAATGAGTAAAGCAAAGGAAACGGCATCTTTATATTCTGTGCTCAAATAAGCAGAAGTTAGGGCTTCTGAAATTCCCAAGATCAAGCCACCAATCATCGCTCCCGGGATACTGCCAATTCCTCCCAATACCGCTGCGGTGAAAGCTTTCATTCCTGCCATAAAACCGATATACGGATTTATCACACTGTAGAACTGCCCCAACAAAACACCAGCTACCGCGGCCATTACCGCTCCGATAACAAAGGTCAAGGAAATCACTCTGTTAGTATTGATCCCCAACAAACTGGCCATTTTCAGATCTTCCGCACAAGCACGGCAGGCACGTCCCATACGGGAATAGCGAATAAACAGTGTCAATATCAGCATGGCAAGAAATGTCACTATCCAGATGGTCAGTTGCATTGCGCTAAGACTGGCAGAAAATCCATCGCTTTCACCTAATACCCACTGTCCGGTAATCAGGCTAGGCAAGGCCAGATCGCGAGAACTTTGTGACAGGCTGACATAGTTTTGCAAGAAAATAGACATCCCAATCGCTGAAATCAGGGCAATCAGGCGTTTGGAATGGCGAACAGGTCTGTAAGCCACTCGTTCAATACTCCAACCATAAGCAGCAGCAATGACAATTGATGTTAAAAAAGCGGCAGTAATCAGCAACCAGCCCAAATCAATTCCCATCATGATAAGAGCCGCAATCACAATAAAGGAGACATAGCTACCAATCATGTAAACTTCACCATGAGCGAAGTTAATCATCCCGATAATGCCGTAAACCATCGTATAACCAATGGCAATCAATGCATAAGTACTACCCAGAGTCACTCCATTTAACATCTGTTGTAAAAAATAGAGAAATTGCTCCGACATACGTTGTACCTCTGGAATAGCAGCGCCTGGCAAACAGAC
Organism: Photorhabdus aegyptia; assembly: GCF_000612035.1. Classification (NCBI taxonomy): domain Bacteria; kingdom Pseudomonadati; phylum Pseudomonadota; class Gammaproteobacteria; order Enterobacterales; family Morganellaceae; genus Photorhabdus; species Photorhabdus aegyptia. The sequence goes on from NZ_JFGV01000007.1 coordinate 47,876, forward strand.
GCTGATGACCGTTCTAATGACTTTACTTCACAGAAGTGGAAGAACCATCTGCATGCCATTCAAAAATACCGAATTCGAATCCTTTTAGATCGCCAACAGCATTCCAGCTCAGTGTTCCCATTACGGTATCCACTGGATTCGCTTTCAAGTCTTTCACCAAATCAGTCGGTTCCATACTACCGGTACGGTTCATTGCCGCGGCCAGAGATTGCAGAGCGGCATAGGTGGTCCAGACGAACGGGCCTGTCGGATCGCTTTTCTTACCTTTGATCGCCTCAACAATAGCTTTGTTCACCGGCACCTGATCGTAACGCTTAGGTAATGTGACTAACATGCCCTCGGAAGCGGCTCCGGCGATATTGGATAACGAGGAGTTACCTACACCTTCCGGCCCCATAAAACGAATATTCAGACCGGACTGCTTAGCCTGCCGCAGAATTTGCCCCATTTCAGGGTAGTAGCCGCCAAAATAGACAAAATCCACATTTTCTTTTTTCAGGCGGGCAACCAGAGCCGAAAAATCTTTATCACCAGCCGTGACGCCTTCAAACAGGACAATATTGGCTCCCGCTTTTTTCAACTTATCGAGAACAGATCGCGCTAATCCTTCACCGTATTGCTGTTTATCATGAACAATAGCTATACGCTGAGGTTTAATCTTTTCAGCAATATATTTCGCTGCCGTTGGTCCCTGATCAGAATCCAGCCCGGTAGTACGCAGAATCATCTGGTAGCCACGAGTTGTCAGATCGGCATTGGTTGCCGCTGGTGTAATCATTATGACACCTTCATCTTCGTAGATGTCAGATGCCGGTTGAGTAGACGAAGAGCATAAGTGGCCGATAACATAACGAATGTTATCATTAATCACTTTATTCGCGACGGCCACAGCCTGTTTCGGGTCACACGCATCATCATATTCAACGCCCACCAGCTTATTGCCATTAATGCCCCCTTTAGCATTGATATCTGCAATTGCCTGACGGGCGCCAGTAAATTCCATATCACCATATTGCGCAACTGGACCAGACATTGCCCCCACAATCGCCACTTTGATCTCTTGCGCCCACAGTGAGTGACTCATCATCATGACAATACAACCTGCTAATAGGCTTTTACCTGTTATGACTTTCATTTTATTTATCCCCGTGTTGTTATTAATCTAATTTATTGTGCTTACCTTTTAGATCTCCGATTATCTAATGGGATAACCGTGATCTTTTGTGATCTCTGATTAGATAAAGTAATTTTTATGAATAAGATTTTATTTTTCATGTTATTAAAATAGCATTTCATGCTTAAAATCAAATGAACAAGGTAGCTAAAAGCATTAATTACAGAATAAAATACCGCCAAAATTGATTGGAATTTAGACAAAATATAGTGTGATATTCTGGTTAAATATTAGTAAAGCAATCTTTCGCTCGAAATATCGATCATGTTAAAAACATTTTTCCAGTAATGTATAAAAGCGGTTACACGACACTCCATTGAGCTATTCAACTAAAATTAATATGGAAAAACCATGAAGCTAACTATTGAACAACTTACTGTTTTATCAACACAAGATACAATTGATCTGAAAAAAATATGGCCTCAGCAAACACCTGAACAGTGGCAAATCTATCTAAAAAACGGCAATAAACTGTTCGCTGCCCGTTTTAATGATAGATTACTAGCCGCAGTAAAAGTGACTTTCAATGATCAATCCGGCCTGCTTAAAGATTTATGTGTCCGTGAAATAACACGCCGCCGGGGAGTGGGTTTATATTTGATAAATGAAATAAAAGCTCAGCATCCCACAGTTAACCAGTGGAAATTAAGCCTTGAAGGGTTCTCCGATGCTAACGAACCAACATTAAAAGGTTTTATGAGTGCCTGTGGTTTTTACTACGATCCCAAGTCAAGTTCTTATTCTAGCTGACCCATTTTCCAGACCGCCGCCACATTGCGGGCAGTCACCCTCAAATTCTCATGCCCGCAAGCAAGAGCGTCAGAAAGAGAACAAACGCCGGGCATAATTGAGAAAACAGCATCCAATCCGTGCTCATGAACGATGCTATAGTTCTGACTTATACTGCCAACCAATGCGATGGTTGAAATAGCATACTTTTTGGCGATACGAGCAACACCAATCGGCGTTTTACCGTAAATAGTCTGGCTATCCATTCGGCCTTCACCAGTAATAACCAGATCAGCGCCTTGGACTGCCTTTTCCAATTCCAGCGTGGAGATAACAATATCAATGCCCGGTTGCAATTTAGCGCCCAGCCAACCAAGTAGAGGAACGCCCATTCCCCCTGCCGCTCCCGCACCGGGTACGTCAATGACCTTAATGCCGGTCAGTAATTCAATTTTTTCACCATAATGGCGCAGAGCCGCATCCAATTCTTTCACCATCTCTGGTGTTGCCCCTTTCTGTGGCCCGAAAATAGCAGATGCTCCAAACTCGCCACATAACGGGTTAGTCACATCACAGGCGACGATAATTTCAGTCTGACTCAAACGCGCATCCAAACCAGAAAGATCAATTTTAGCAAGCCGACTTAACGCAGCCCCGCCAAGCTCCAGCTCTTTTCCATCAGAATCAAGCAAACAGGCCCCCAACGCCTGCATCATACCGGCACCGCCATCATTAGTCGCGCTACCGCCAATCCCTAAAATTACCTTTCTGGCACCTTGATCTAAAACGGCCAACATCAGCTCACCGGTACCATAAGTCGTGGTTATCAACGGATTACGCTTTTCCATCGGCACCAGATGTAAGCCAGAAGCCGCCGCCATTTCAATAACAGCGGTTTCTCCATCACCTAGTACGCCGAAAAAACTATCCACCGGCTGATTTAACGGACCAGTAACCGACAGGTGTACAACTCTCCCATTGGTGGCTGCAACCATCGATTCAACCGTACCTTCACCGCCATCTGCCATCGGCAATTTAATGTATTCGGCTTGTGGATAGATTTCCCTAAATCCTTGCTCTATCGCTTCAGCGGCCTGTAAGGCGCTGAGACTTTCTTTAAATGAATCAGGCGCAATAATAATTTTCATAGATCCTCCGCAAGGAAACCCTCGACTTTAGAGAGTGTCGCAAAAAGCCAGCATTGAAAATAAACCCACAGATTGTGTATAAAAAACCCTGGGCCTATGTGGCGCCAGACTAGGCACCATACTGGCCAGCGGGATCTGATAAATTATGATCCAATAAAACCAGAGTGATCCACAATGTTTCATGTGTGACATTTAATGTACATAATGTACATATGGTAAAAAAATATTTTTCAATATTATAATCATAAATGGGTATTCCCATTATAACTGGGTATACACATTGACCACAATTTATGGGTAATTTAGGAGGTGATATGAAAAGAATAGGGTTTGTATTGTTGGTGTTATTCTTCGGCATGGCTGTTTTCCCTGCGAGCGCTAACAATGGGCACAATAACTGCCGTCATGGGCCGTATATTGAATCGGGCAAGTGGATAAAGCGCTTTGGCAAGATGACACTGGCGGTTGTGCCAACCAAATGTGGCCGCAATCTTCACTTCGGTAGAACCAATGAGGCATTCAAAGAACTAGAGCGTAAGTTCAGCAACAGCCCACACTGGTACAATACGAAAGGTATGCGTAATCAGTTCGACTGCCACGTGGATATTGCCCGTAACAAAGATAAATGGAATCTCGATCCTTACCGTAAACATGTGGGGTATAGCGCAACGAAAAAAGCTGGCTGCAATCCATAATAATATCGTAAAAAAGGAGCAAAGGAGCTGAATCAGCTCCTTTGCTTTTCTGGCGATGCTCCCAATTTAGCAAAAACCGCCGTAAGCCTTCGTCCAGTGCGAATGGGGATCGTAACGCCTGCAAGACACATATTTCATAGAATTAACTGAGTGAGATGACAACTGTGAAAAATGAAATAAAAAAGGCGATAAACCATTATCGCCCTTTTAATTTATTCATTGTGAATGCGTTAACGCAAAATCACGCTATTTATGCCTCAATGGCTACACGCAATTTTTTCATGGCATTTTTTTCAAGCTGACGTACACGCTCCGCAGAAACACCATATTTATCCGCCAGCTCTTGCAGGGTAGATTTATTGTCATCATCTAACCAGCGGCAACGGATAATGTCCTGACTGCGCTCGTCTAAACTTTCTATCGCTACCGATAATTTATCAGCCGCATGGTTTTCCCAATTGTCCTCTTCAATGCCGTCTGCAAAATCAGAAGCTTTATCTTGAAGATACAGCACTGGCGCAACTGGTTGACCTTCCTGACCATCATCATCGGCAGACATATCAAACGCCATATCCTGCGCTGACATACGAGATTCCATCTCACGCACATCTTTGCTGGTCACACCAAGTTCTTTGGCGACCATTTCTACTTCGTCCTGATTGAACCACCCTAAGCGCTGTTTAGTTTTACGCAGGTTAAAGAACAGCTTACGCTGTGCTTTAGTTGTTGCAACTTTAACAATACGCCAGTTACGCAGTACATATTCATGGATTTCAGCTTTAATCCAGTGAACGGCAAAAGAAACCAGACGCACCCCAACTTCCGGGTTAAAACGACGTACTGCTTTCATCAGGCCAATATTCCCTTCCTGAATTAAATCCGCCTGAGGCAGCCCATAACCAGCATAGCTACGAGCGACATGAACAACGAAGCGCAGATGAGACAGAATCAGCTTCTTAGCTGCATCCAGATCTCCCTGGTAATGCAGCCTTTCAGCCAGTTCCTTCTCTTCCTCTGCTGTCAGCATTGGATAGGTATTAGAGGCACGGATATAGCCCTCTAGACTTCCTTGAGGAACTAACGCTAAGGTTTGCATTTCTTTGGCCATTCAAATCCTCTCAAATAAGGCTCAAATCGTTAGTATGGATTAGATTACATCAGTGTATATGAACCAACATTCAACATACAGCGGTACAGTCTATCACCAGAATGTGCATATTCAAGTTACAGATCCGTGGAAGAGTAATAATTTCAGCACCGACCATCCCTATAACGGGATCGCAGAACAAAAAATAACAGATAGTTTTATCTTTATGCAACTAACTTTATTTGTACTATCTCCTACAAATATTAATTCCATTTCATAAAAGCGCCCGTAAGGTTCACTAAGATAGTACAAACACCTTTTTAATTAATTCTACACAGTAGAAAATCATGATTTTGGATTTAAGTTAGTGAATAAGAAATTCTTACCTAAGGAAAAAAGGAGATGATTATTGCGTTGTCAGGCTGATCTCGCTCAGCCTGTTGAAAAAATTACCATTTTATTCTGGCGTAAAATGGCGCAAATGCTGAGTTGTCGCCAACCAAGCAGCGGCCCAACCAATCATCGCGGAGAGCAAAACTAGCAGCAGGGACTCATCCCATGAAAGCCCATGTAAATTAAATGTCGTGCCAAACACGCTGGCAACCTGGGTGACAACATCAGAAAGTTTCCACACTAACAGCGCAGACAAAATTAGCGATAAAATTGCCCCCAAAGCCCCTAACAAAGCACCACCATTGAGGAATGGACGCAAAATAAAGCCATCCGTTGCACCAATAAGCTTCATCACGTTAATCGTATCACGATGACTGAAAATAGTGAGACGCACACTGTTACCAATAACCAAAAACAGCGCAACGATCATCAGAATACCAATTACTGTCGCAATCTGACCAATAAGACCGGTCAGCGCCGCCAAGCGAGCAAACCAGCTATCATCCATCCGAACTTCTTCAATACCTTTAACCTGAGAAACTCTATCGCGCAGCGTGGTCAGCGTCTGTGAACTCTGAAAATCGATTTTCGGTGTGATAATAGCCACCGCGGGCAACGGATTCTCTTCCAGCATATCCAGCGCGTTACCAAAACCAGACCAGGCGCGGAATTCTGTCATAGCTTCCTGACGTGAGAGATAGTTGACATTATCCACACCATCAAGTGCTTTCAGCTCACTTATTAATTTCTGAGCGCCGCTATCATCGAGTGACTTATCGAGATATACCGTCAGTTGAGGGGTGGGATACCATTTTTCCGCAGCCTGGCTGACATTCTTCCATACAATGTAACAAACACTTGGTAATGTCAGGGAGATCGCAATCACCATCACGGTCAACAAAGTTGCCAACGGCTGACGTGACATATCTGTCAACGTATTCATCCAAGCATAGCGCCACTGCTCACGCCATCCGCCTTGTAAAACTTTACTTTTCGATCTTGTTGCTTTCCCCGCTGCCTTACGCACATTTTTAACCATGATGCTCTCCCGCCATACGGCCTTGGCTCAGAGTCAAAATACGATACTTCCGTCTTTCAATCAGTGCCATGTCATGGGTCGCCATCAGCACTGTCACCCCTACCCGATTAAATTCTTCAAATAGTCGTAAAATCCCCTCTGACAACTCACCATCCAAATTACCGGTAGGTTCATCCGCCAATAAAACAGTCGGCTTATTCACAACGGCACGAGCAATGCCGACACGTTGTTGTTCTCCCCCTGAAAGCTGAATTGGGAAATTTTTCGCTTTGTCCAGCAGACCAACCTTATCCAGAGCCGCAGAAGTCCGACGACGGATATCTTCCGAACTGGCGCCTGAAATAATCAGCGGCATTGCCACATTATCGTATACCGTCCGATCCAGCAGCAGATGATGATCCTGGAAAATCATACCAATCTGACGACGCAGAAAAGGTACCTCACGGCTTTTTAACCGACTGATATCATGACCGGCAAACCAGATATGCCCGGCGCTAGGCCGCTCAATGCCACAGATGAGTTTCAGCAAGGTACTTTTACCTGCCCCTGAGTGACCGATTAGAAATGCCATTTCCGCAGGGCGCAAATGAAAATCCACCCCTTGCAGGGCTTGCCGTCCCCCCAGATAAGCTTTACTGACCTGTTCAAAGCGAATCATAGGTAATTAATCCTCTCGGGCAAAAAGTGCCTCTATAAAGTCGTCTGCCTTAAATGGCCGTAGATCTTCAATTCCTTCACCAACACCAATATAACGGATAGGAATTTCAAACTGATCAGCAATGGCGAAAATTACCCCACCTTTGGCAGTACCATCCAATTTTGTCAATGAGATACCTGTCAATCCAACAGCTTCATGGAATAGTTTAGCCTGACTTATCGCATTCTGACCGGTACTGGCATCCAATGTCAGCATAATTTCATGTGGAGCATTTTCGTCCAGTTTTCTCATCACCCGGACAATCTTCTTCAATTCTTCCATCAGGTGAGATTTATTTTGCAAACGACCAGCGGTATCTGCAATGAGTACATCTACACCTTTAGCTTTAGCTGACTGAATAGCATCGAAAATCACAGAAGCTGGATCTGCGCCAGTATGTTGCGCTACCACCGGAATATGGTTACGTTCCCCCCACACCTGTAGCTGTTCAACGGCGGCGGCACGGAAAGTATCTCCGGCTGCCAACATGACAGATTTACCTTGTGCCTGGAATTGACGCGCCAATTTACCAATGGTCGTCGTTTTTCCCACACCATTAACACCAACCATCAGAATGACATACGGTGTTTTTCCTTCAATGTCCAAGGGCTGATTTACTTTAGTCAGAATATCAGACATCTCTTCTTTTAGTTTGGCATACAACGCTTCTGCATCTTTTAGCTCTTTACGGCTGGCATGCTCTGTCAAACTGCTAATGATTTTACGGGTAGTATCGACACCAACATCGGCAATCAATAACTGCTCTTCCAATTCATCAAACAGATCATCATCAATCTTTTTACCACTGAATAGGCTGAGAAAACCGGACCCTAGATTCTGACGAGTTTTAACCAAACTGCGTTTCAAACGAGAGAAAAAGCCCTCTTTAGTCGGGCGCTCTTGCTCTTTTAATATAACTGGCTTCGGCTGTTCAGTTTGTACCTGCTCCGCGGCCAATCTTGCAACTTCCTCGGCAACACGCTGTTGTTCTGCCTGCTCCTCCGCCAACCTTGCGGCTTCCTCGGCAAGGCGTTGTTGTTCTGCCTGCTCCGCCGCCAATCTTGCCGCTTCCTCAGCTAAACGCTGTTGTTCTGCCTGCTCCGCCGCCAATCTTGCAGCTTCCTCAGCTAAACGTTGCTGTTCTGCCTGCTCTGCCGCCAATCTTGCAGCTTCCTCAGCTAAACGCTGTTGTTCTGCCTGCTCCGCTGCCAATTGTTCTTCTTTTTGCTGCTCTTCCTGACGGCCACGCCCGAACCAGGAGAAAAAGCCTCTTTTTTTCTCTTTTGCCATTAGCCACTGCACTCCTCAAGGTTAAATCATGGCGTTACAACAAGGAATAATAACGAAATTAGAGTCAGTCTAACATTTTCGTAATAGCTCAACACATATCAATCATGAATTTCATGGTAAATTAATGCCTGTAAGTCTTAACAACTGTTACGCAAATTATGGCAAAGAAACCACAACGGCAATCAATAGGACAAATCCGCATTATTGGCGGAAAATGGCGAGGCCGAAAATTACCGGTACCGGATAGCCCCGGATTACGTCCAACGACAGATCGCGTCAGAGAGACGCTATTTAACTGGCTAGCCCCGATTATTCAGGAAGCACACTGCCTAGATTGTTATGCAGGGAGCGGAGCGCTTGGATTAGAGGCGCTTTCTCGTTATGCAGCACAAGTTACCCTGATTGAATATGAACGTAATATAGCCAAGCAGCTTTCCGCTAATTTGGATTTGCTCAGTGCCCAAAATGCCAAGGTCATTAACGACAGTGCATTAACCTATTTATCTCAACCAGGAAAACCCTACGATGTCGTTTTCCTTGATCCTCCTTTTCGTCAAGGAATGCTTAGCGAAACCATAAAATTGTTGGAAGAACAAAATTGGCTGGCAGATGAAAGCTGGATTTATGTTGAAGCTGAATCTGAATCAACGGCGATTGATGTGCCTGTTAACTGGCAGCTTCATCGTGAAAAAGTCGCCGGACAAGTCGCATACCGGCTCTATATCCGTTATTTACCTGCATAATGATTACTTTGGAGTAACACTGATGTTTATTCAATTGGGCAAACTGTTAATGATCTGCGTTTGGGGATTTCTGATCTTTAACCTGATCCATCCATTTCCAAAACCATTGAAGTATTTTATGGATGTCGCCATGATTTTCATGGTGGTCATGCATGCATTTCAAATGCTGCTTCTGAAAGCTAGTCAGCCCAAAGACCAAAAACTCTCTAGCCTGATGCAAACCAAGATCTTCTTTTTTGGTGTCTTTGAGCTACTGTCAATGCAGAAAAAACAACGAAAAGAGAAAAGCCATCACCTCAAATAGTGGACACGCTCCTTAATACCCGGAAAGTATATACAATTAGATGAGGAATGATTCATTTCATTCCCCTTTCCGGTTATGAGTCCAAACACTGTCACTATCTGTCTCAACACGACTTATCGCCTGCTTTCTTTGCTGAACAGATAAATCATGTATTAATTTACTGCCTATTTCCGCACAGATACTTAAACCAATCACCATTATTTCAGTATATATTTTGACAGTAAGAGAGCAGACCCCTTATCCATCACTTATTTAAGGAACGAAGATGAGCTGGCCATTTATCGCAGTATTTTTTTCTGGTTGGTTGTATGTTGACGCCGCTTACCGTGGACCAAACTGGCAAAGATGGCTATTCAGGCCAATCACTCTGCTATTGTTATTATTCTGGGCATGGCAAGCACCTGAACTGCATATTTCAGGCTATTTAATCTGTCTTGGGTTATTGACTGCTTTAATATCAGATGCTCTGCGCATGCTCCCCAGTAAGTATTCACTATTCTCTCTAAGCACATTATTCCTCTGTTATCTGCTCTACACGATAAGCTTTGTATTACAGATGAATTTCAGTTTCTTCTTCCCATTGCCATTAATTTTACTGGTTCTGGGCTCCGTTATTCTGCTGGTTATTTGGAATAAATTGGAGGAAATGCGCTGGCTGGTTGTTGCCTCAGTCGTTATGCTCCTGATAATGGTGTGGATGGCCGGTGAACAATACTTCTCCCTTAATACAGCGTATGGTTTCTCTCTGTTAGCAGGCACTATCTTGTTGTTACTGTCACACAGTTTCTGGCTGATCAACAATTACCGCCTCCAATTCAAATCTTCTAAGGCGATTGTAGCAACCTGTTATTTTATCGGCCATTTTCTAATTATTCGTTCCCTTTATCTTTAAAAGAAAAATTATATTGAAAATGAACAGCCGTACTCAGTCGCACAATTTACCAATTTATTTTCTTTTTTTGTTTGACTCTAGAGTAGGCTCCAAAGTGTAGAGTTTGCTCATTATCTTTGAGTTAACTCTGTTCAGGGGGAGTCCATGTACTCAAATTCAAACAAAAATAGTGCTCATCAACATAACCACCAGCATGGAAGCTGCTGCGCGACTACCGCTTGTTCAGATCAGGCTAAAAAAGTTAGTGAGCATTTACATAATCATGAACATGGTAAGGCTTGCTCACATAAGCATAGCCATTCCCATGATACACAAGAGACACAAGCACCTGAGCTTTTGGCGAGCCAACGTTTCAGTTGGGTTGTTAATGGTATGGATTGTCCAAGTTGCGCCCGCAAAATTGAAACCGCGGTCAGCAAAATTCCAGAAGTGAAGCAAGCCAAGGTTCTATTCGCAACAGAAAAACTCGTTGTGGATGCGGATACAGATATACGTTCAGCCGTTATTCAAGCCGTTAATCAGGCTGGATTTGCTCTACGCAATTCCGATTCAAGCCAGAAAGCAGCAAAAAGCAGCCGCTGGAAAGAGTTTGCCCCGATCATCACTCTTTCATTGATGATGTTGATAAGTTGGGGAATCTCTCACATCAATCCCTCATTTGGCCGTATTGCCTTTATTATCACCACCGTGATTGGATTGGTGCCTATCGTTACCAAAGCCTGGCAACTCATACGATCAGGTACGCCATTCGCCATTGAAACACTGATGAGTGTTGCCGCCATCGGCGCACTGTTTATTGACGCCACCGCTGAAGCGGCAATGGTATTACTGCTGTTTATGCTTGGTGAAATGCTGGAAGCTTATGCTGCCGGTCGCGCTCGTCGAGGGGTTAGCGCATTGATGGCACTGGTGCCCGAAGAAGCATTACTGGTAAAAAATGGTGAGAAAAGAACTGTCCCAGTTTCAGACCTTCGCCCCGGCGATATCATCGAGATTGCTCCAGGCGGACGTCTACCCACTGATGCCGAATTACTCAATTCATTCGCTAGCTTTGATGAAAGTGCGCTGACAGGCGAATCTGTTCCGGTTGAGCGAATGCAAGGAGAAAAAGTTCCGGCAGGTTGTTTGTCCGTGGATCGTGCAGTCCAAATGAAAGTGTTATCCGAACAGGGCAACAATGCCATTGACCGTATTCTGCAACTGATTGAAGAAGCCGAAGAACGCCGCGCACCGATTGAGCGTTTCATTGACCGCTTTAGCCGGATTTACACTCCGCTGATTATGCTGTTCTCTGCATTGGTTATCATTATTCCACCGACTGTATTCAGCCAACCTTGGGAAACCTGGATCTACCGTGGCCTGACTTTGCTACTGATCGGTTGCCCTTGTGCTTTGGTAATTTCCACACCCGCCGCAATTACCTCTGCCCTTGCAGCCGCAACCCGCCGAGGCGCCTTGATTAAAGGCGGTGCGGCGCTGGAACAACTGGGACTAATCACCACAATCGCTTTTGATAAAACCGGTACGCTGACCGCCGGTAAACCACAAGTCACAGATGTACAACCAGCAGAAAACATCAGCGAATCTCAGTTATTAACTTTGGCTTCCGCAGTAGAAAGTGGCTCCCACCACCCACTGGCTAAAGCCATTTTGCAATACGCAGAAAGTAAAAAGGTTAATATTACCGAAGCTGAACAGCGTAAAGCGCTGGCGGGGGTTGGTGTTGAAGGTCAGTTAGACGGTAAGCGTATTCTCGTCAGTGCACCCGGAAAACTGCCAGCAAACACGTTATCCGAGCATTGGAAACACAAAATTGTTCAGTTAGAAGATGGCGGTAAAACCGTTGTTGCCGTGATGCATGATGAACAATTTACTGGCCTTATCGCGATGCAAGATACGTTACGTCAAGATGCAATTGATGCTATCCGTTTACTGAAAGATCAAGGTATTAAATCAGTGATGTTGACGGGAGATAACCCACGTGCAGCAACGGCAATTGCAGGTCAGTTAGGAATAGATTTCCGCGCCGGGCTAATGCCGGAAGATAAAGTCAAAGCGGTCATTGCATTGAATAAAGATCACAACACAATGATGGTCGGCGACGGCATCAATGACGCTCCCGCAATGAAAGCTTCCAGTATCGGAGTAGCGATGGGAAGCGGTACTGATGTCGCTCTGGAAACCGCAGATGCGGCATTGACTCACAACCGTCTGACAGGTTTGTCGGAAATCATCACCCTTTCCCGCGCAACGCATAATAATATCCGCCAAAACATAGCTATTGCCTTGGGACTAAAAGGTATCTTCCTTATCACCAGCCTATTGGGTATTACAGGCTTGTGGATGGCAGTACTGGCGGATTCTGGCGCAACCGCTCTTGTGACGGCAAACGCGGTAAGGTTATTAAGGATTAAGCTGAAATAACGAAAATTGCCTGGCTATTATAAGGATATGAGTCTTATTTCCGGCTCATATCCTGTACCATAGCAAGATGAATTCAGTGATAAAAGTTCATTGACGTTCGAAAGCATGGTAAAAAGCAAAATCGTTCATTTTTCAACTTGGTTGTTATTTCAGAGTTGGCTCTCTTTTTTCCGCACCAGATAGCGATAAGGCATTTGTTCCGTTTCTTGCGCAACCAATTGGTGCTCCATAAAACGGCAGAAACTGGGAATATCCCGCGTAGTTGCCGGATCATCAGCAAGAATTAATAACATCTGCCCTGCTTCCATATGACGCACAGTTTTCCGCACCATCATTACCGGTTCAGGACAGCGAAGCCCCTGTGTATCAAGGGTTTTGTCTGGATTAGTAAACACATCGGGCATAACTTATCTCTACAATTTCAGGCAATCTATGGAACTGGATTATATTATAAAAAAGCTAGCAAAAATTAACTTTACATACAGGCATTTTGAATTTGTGTACAACCAACGTATCATGTGAGGCGCCGTTGGTTAAAACGGCAGATATTTGATTGGGTTCCCTCACCCCATGTTCCAAAAAGGTACAATAATGTTTTTATCAACTACAATTACCCAACAGCGCACTACCGCTTTAATTTGGCTTTCGCTATTTCATATTCTAATTATTATTTCCAGTAATTATCTGGTGCAACTCCCCGTCTCTATTTTCGGTTTTCATACCACCTGGGGAGCCTTTACTTTTCCATTTATTTTTCTTGCAACTGATTTGACGGTTCGTATCTACGGCGCACCACTGGCAAGGCGAATCATTACCACCGTCATGCTTCCCGCATTGCTGATCTCTTATATGATTTCTGCCCTATTTTTCCAAGGCGTGTGGCAAGAGTTTACCGCACTACTTGAATTCAATCTGTTTGTTGCCCGTATTGCCTGCGCCAGCTTTATGGCTTACTTCCTTGGGCAGATACTGGATGTATACGTCTTCAATCGTCTGCGCCGGAGACGTAATTGGTGGGTCGCTCCCGCAGCAGCGATGTTCTTCGGCAACTTACTTGACACCCTTGCCTTTTTCTCTATCGCCTTCTATCGCAGTACCGATGCTTTTATGGCTGCTAACTGGATCGAGATTGGGTTAGTCGATTACTGCTTTAAGCTATTAATCTGCTTACTCTTTTTCCTACCCGCTTACGGCATTTTATTGAACCTAATCCTCAAATATTTCTTTAACTATCAAACTAATAGTACCTATATTCAAGTACGCTGATTTTTATACGCCCGACAAATACCTGTCTCTTAATCAGATCGCCTGATTAAGAGATTGGACAAGGTAATAGCCTGCCACCTTGCCCTAATAATTCGATATTATGTCAGTGATATTACTACGATTTCCTATTCTAATTTCGCTTTTTCGGTTAATTTTACTCTTATCAATTAGCAAAATTGATTGTAATGCTCGTTTTATAAGAATCTCTTTAAATTCCGCATTATCAATATTCGAATCCCATAAATCACCATTCACATCAATGCCATCACAGGAAAAAAGAAATAGATCGATCTCTAGATTTTTCAATTGTGTAATAAGTGATGAACTAATATAACAAGCATATTTACGATGCAGCACTCCCCCTGAACTGATTAATTGAATATTTTTCTTCTTTGATAATTCATGACAAATACGAATGCTATTGGTAAAAATAGTAATATTAATATCAGGAAGTTGTTTTGCCAGATACCAACATGTTGAACTTGCATCAAGTGCGATTATCATTCCTTCGTTTATCCAAGTCACAGCTTGCTGAGCAATAAGTGATTTACTCGAAAAATGGCTTTTAACCCGCATGTTAAAAGGATCACCATTATCCTGTGTTTCCCTGTTTAAACTTTTTGCTCTCCCATGCAGACGAAGAAGATGACCATGCTCTTGGAGAAATCGCAAATCTCGGCGTATTGTCTCTTTACTTACTTGCAAAACTACGGAAAGTTCAGTGGTTGTTAACGATTCATGGTGATGGAGAAGATCCATGATTTTTTGATGGCGTTCATTTCTCATAAAGGAATCCCTTTTATATTGGGACAGAATAGGATGATTCTGCCCAATATCAGCATTAGAAAACCACGCCTTGTTTAGCAATATATTTCCACATTTAGCCGTGTTCTCTGTGACGATGATAGCAAAAACGTTATCATTTCCTACTTTAACCAGCATGTTTAAAAGAGATGGCGAGAAGAAATAAATAGGACAATTGCCTTTAACGGAAGATTACCTATTCCTATATAAAATTTTTAGCTAATGAATGATAAGCTTCTTGGTGCTCACCAGGTGTATACAATTCATAGCGATAAGAAAACTGCTCACGAGCCTTTTCTGACGATTCATAGCAACCGATACCAAACCAAGCAAAGAAAGAAGCGCCTAATACCGTCGTCTCAGATTCATTAACGACTTTTATAGGTAGGTTTAAAATATCTGCTTTTATTTGATTCCAAAGATAATTTCGGCTACCGCCGCCCACTAATATCAACTCTTTAGCATGAAATCCACTTATCTTTTCCAAAAGAGATAGGTTTTGTTTTAATTGATATCCTAACGCTTCTAATGCGGCACGATAAAAATGACGTCGTTCAGTATTTAACGTTATTCCGCACCATCCCGCCTCGGAGGTTAATAAACGACAATTCATTCTTAAGTTATTAGCGCCGGGAGGAACAGATAAAGCTTCATGGATCATTTGCAGATAAGCATCCGAAGGAGAAATACCTTGCCAAAAAAGCTGTCTGATCCATTCAAGTATTCCAGAAGCCAACCATTGTAATCCTGGATTAAAGATCCCTTTTCTTGCGTCTAATTCACATGTAGAGCCAACATAATGAGGTAAAATATGGGTATCCACATGAGGGCTACGTACCATCAGAATTTCCCAAGTACCGGAAGACAAGACGGGTTGATTCAAACCCGCGCCTGAACCAAATAAGGCAAATTGCGTATCATGTCCAGAGGAAATAACCGGAACGCCGGAAGGTAAATTCAATTTTTTTGCCGCCTCCGGCGTTAAAGTGCCAATTGGTTCGCCGGCAGAAATGAGTTCAGGAAATAAATTCTCTGAAATAGAAATCGCATCTAAAATTTCCCTACTAAACTGCTCATTATGAATATTTAGCAACTGACTGGTCCCGGCCATCGTTCTATCAGTTGACATCACGCCTGTTAATCGATAATTGATTAAAGAAGAGATAAACAGCCATGCATGGGCTTTATCGTAAAGATAAGGATGATTTTCCTTTAACCAGATTAATTTATAAAGCGTATTAAAATTAAATTGCCCGACACCGGATATCGTTTGTAATTTCTCAGCGGAGAAATAACGCTCAATATTCTCAACAATAGAGGTTGTTCGTGGACATTTCCAACTAATCATTGGATAAAGCAGCTCTCCTTTTGCATCGACCAGTGTTCCGTCAACACCAAAAGTCGTCACTGTTATTGCACGTATCTTATAACTTGATAATTGGGGGATAACCATACGACAACAGCCTGCCAACCGTTCTAAAATGGCATCCAGTGACCATATGTGCCAGTGAGGATTGGCTTTATCAGGCTCACTAGTATTCGGTGTTGACTCCTTTGCAACCACATTCCCCTGAGAGTCAACCGCAATAGCACGCACATTCGTGGCCCCGCAATCCAAAACTAAAACGACATCTCGAATCATACACTCTCCTGTTATGGAACAGAGGCGGTACAATTCATATTGCACCGCCAGCAGTCACTATTTCTTATAGAGAGGACCATAGTTTTGGCAGGCTCGGTAATCTGAACCTTCCAGATCCATACCGTGCGCATTCCATGCAGAAGGACGATAAATGGCTTGCTCATCTACGTTATGCATACAAACTGGTATTCTGAGCATAGAAGCTAATGTAATGAAATCAGCGCCAACATGACCAATAGAAAGCACACCATGATTAGCACCCCAATTCGCCATAACGGAATATACATCCTTAAAGACACCTTTACCGGTTAAACGCGGAACAAACCAAGTTGTTGGCCAGGTTTCATTTGTCCGTTTATCCAGAACGTCATGAATATCTTTAGGCAATTCCGCACTCCAACCCTCAGCGATTTGCAGGACGGGGCCAAGACCTTTAATAATATTGACACGACTCAAGGTGAAAGGAACACTGCCTTTGGTTAAGAATTTGGAGGAAAAACCACCCCCTCTGAAATATTCATGGAGCGCCGGGTACCATTGCGTTGCAGCCAGACAAGCATCCACTTCCTCTGCGGTAATTTCCCAATGAGGTTTCATCGTAGGACGGCCTTGAACGTCTTTTTGGCAACAGGTCCCATCCAGTGTTGCAGAACCTGAATTAATCAGATGGATCACGCCATTTTCAGCCTGTCCCGTGAGTTTTTTGCCCGTAACACGCTCGACAGATTCTGGAGACCAGAAAGTTCGAACATCAGCAAAAATTTGTGCTGTCCCTGTTAGCATCTGACCAAATAACATCGCAACGCCATTTAGACTGTCATTCTCTGTTGCAACCGTAAATGGTTGACGAATGCCGTTCCAGTCGAATGAACTATTCAAAATCGCTTCCGCAGTATCGCCATTGGGATATTGATCTGTCCAATGACGTTGCCCTTGGAAACCCGCAACAATAGCATCATAGCCGAGGGCTTCTTCGCCATACCCTTTTTCTTTCAGTTTTAGGTTTCCCTGCATCATGTCGCGAATGCAAATAGCCATGAGTAAACTTTCGCGAAGAACCTGGCGACGGCTTTCTGGTGAACGGTGATATTGTTTAGCATTCAGATCTTCACCATATCGGAAATAGTTATCCGCCCAAGATAAGGCTAGCTCAAGTTCCTCTTCATCATATATTTGCAGATCAATACGACGGCGTAAT
Source organism: Photorhabdus aegyptia (assembly GCF_000612035.1). NCBI lineage: Bacteria > Pseudomonadati > Pseudomonadota > Gammaproteobacteria > Enterobacterales > Morganellaceae > Photorhabdus > Photorhabdus aegyptia. Next base: position 65,401 of record NZ_JFGV01000007.1, read on the forward strand.
TCCGTCATATCAACAGATTGGACTTTCATACCAAGCCAAGATTCAAAAAAATTATGATCAACAATTGAACCTGCGATGCCCATTGACGCACCACCAATAGAGAGGTAAGTTTTTCCTTTCATACTGGCAACGGCTAATCCAGCACGAGCAAATCGTAGCAATTTTTCTTTGACATCATCAGGAATATGAGTGTCATCAGCATCTTGAACTTCATGCCCGTATATAGAAAAAGCGGGAATACCTTTTTGCGAGTGGGCGGCTAAAGCTGCCGCAAGGTAGACTGCACCAGGGCGTTCCGTCCCATTAAATCCCCAAATAGCTTTTGGTCTTGTTGGTTCCATATCTAATGTTTCACTGCCATAACACCAACACGGCGTGACGGTAATTGTCAGGCCAATATTTAATGCACTGAATTTTTCATCACAAGCCGCAGATTCAGCAAGACCTGCAATACATGTGTCTGCAATAACGCATTCAACAGGGGTGCCACAAGCATGGTAAATATGTCCAGTTAATAAATTAGCTGTCGCTTTTGCCATATTCAGGGTTTGCTCTTCGAGTGATTCACGCACTCCCATACGGCGGCCATCAATAACTGGGCGAATACCAATTTTAGGTAAATTCATATTTTTTTTCATACGATTCATACTATTTCCTCATACAAATAAAGTTGTTACTTGCTTTCTTAATTAAACGAATTACCAGGTAACGCATTCGCACGGAATTTTGCGAAAATCAAAATCACAGCAAAACAGAAAGCAGGTACGAGCTCAGCCGTTGGAATGTGGCCCACAGCATCACTGACAAATCCCATAATAGGCGTCACAATGCCACCGCCAACAATCGTCATGACAATGAGTGAAGAGCCATATTTAGTGTCCTGACCTAATCCTTTAATCCCTAATGAAAAGATAGTTGGGTATTGAATAGACATAAACATGCTACAAACGGTCAATGCAATTAAGCCGATGTATCCCCCCACGAACGCGGAAATAATGCAAAGGATCATGGATATCAAGGCATAACAAGATAATACTTTTTCTGGAGCAAATCGCTTAACTAACCAAGTACCCGTCGATCGACCAATAAAGAAAAATACCATTGTTGCTGTCAGATAATTGGCGGCATACCCCAAGGTCATACTTGGAATTTCATCAACAGCATAACGAATCAGGTAACTCCAGCAAGCTGTTTGCGCACCGACATAGCAAAATTGCGCTAATACTGCCCAGCGCCAATGTTTGATTTTAATCAGGCGGCCTAAAGACTCAAAAAATGAGCTGCTATTATCATGCTCATCACTTTGTATCACTGGAAATTTAGTAAATAAAATCAAAAATGCAATCATTAAAACAGCAGCAGCGATAATCATATAAGGGGACTGTACCGCTAAGACGAGACTGTGATTATAAGTATCAAGTTGTTCAACAGTCATTTTATCAAGTGTTTCTTGGGGGAAATGAGGGACATCAGATAAAATTAAACTTTGCCCAAAAATAACGGCGACAATTGCCCCAAACGAGTTAAATGTTTGTGCCAGATTAATGCGAAAATGTCCGGTTTTTTCAGGCCCTAATACTGTGACGAAAGGGTTAGCCGCTGTTTCCAGGCACCCTAACCCCGCAGCGATAATAAACAGCCCCACCAAGAATAGTGTATAACTCATCGCTTCTGCGGCAGGCCAAAAAAGGGCAGCACCAACAGCATAAAATAATAATCCAGTAATTATCCCTGCTTTATAATTTAACTTATTCATTAATATGCCAGCAGGAATAGGAATAATAAAATAACCAAAATAAAATGCCGATTGAATTAATCCCGCTTGGAAATTTGTTAAGACAAAAGCTTTTTGAAATTGAGGCAACAATATATCATTTAAGTTATTTGCCACAGCCCATAAAAAAAACAGAGAACATAAAAGAGTAAAAGGGATTAAATAACCTCTGTTTTTTTTATTATCCCGCGTTATACTTGATTGCATCGATATATTATCCATAGCACCCTCATCTATCGCAGTTGATACTGTAAGTCTTCCATAATCAGTCGTATTTTTAGCTATCTATAAGATAAGAAAATGATCCCAATCACACTTATTTATTCATGCCACTAAATTGTGAACCTCATCACTAAAATAGATCCATTACACATGCCCGTTTATATTTTTTTTATTTAATTCGGTCATAAAGATGACCGAATAATCTTTTTTATGAAAAAACGGTCAATAAAACCAATAAATGACCGTTTGAGTTAGAAATGAAAAATACGGAATAAAAAAACAAATACAGATATCTGTAAAATACAAAAAGTGATGAAAACATTTGAACTTAATCACAAAAATTGAATTAAATATTTATTTAAAAACAACAAAGTATTACAACAAAAATAAATAGAAAACTTCATTTATTTATTTTTCATTGACTAACATAAAAGCATACTTCTAATTTAAACAAGGTAAATAATCATGAAAAGAAGTACATTATCTCGTGAAATTATTAATACATGCTTAGAAATGACGCGATTAGGATTAAATCAAGGCACAGCGGGTAATGTCAGTGTCCGCTATCACAATGGAATGTTAATTACACCGACAGGAATCCCTTATGAACAATTGACTGAAACACATATTGTTTATGTAGATGAAAACGGTCAACCTGAGGATAATAAGATCCCTTCGAGTGAATGGCGCTTTCATCAGGCGGTCTATCATGCCAGACCCGATGCCAATGCCGTTGTCCATAATCATGCAATTCATTGCACAGCGGTTTCTATTTTAAATAAACCAATCCCGGCCATTCATTACATGATTGCAGCAGCGGGAGGAGATTCAATTCCCTGTGTACCTTATGCAACATTTGGCACCAAACAACTTTCTGACTATGTATTTAATGGTTTTAAAAACAGAAAAGCCATTCTATTACAGCATCATGGGATGATTGTTTGCGAGGTTAATCTACAAAAAGCACTGTGGCTCGCGCATGAAGTTGAAGTGCTCGCTCATCTATATTTACAGACCCTGACGATCCAAAATCCAGTTCCTATTCTAAGCCCGGAGGAAATAGCAATTGTGCTTGAGAAATTTAAGACATATGGCTTAAAAGTTGAAAAAAATTGAAAAAATAGGACCATTTTGTAGGCAGTCATTATGGCGCTAACTTCACCAAACGCAGCCAGGCCCAATGGAGAAGAAGGGCCTGTTCCAGTACAAAGATCCGGGCATAGATCAAAAAAACACACATTTCCTACTATAAAACGGGTATAACAACTTTATTTATCCATAACCAACCATTAATTTTTATAGATGGTGTTAGCCTGTTAAGTAATTTAAGTACTTTTTTCACCCAAAGACAGTTTACCGGTTTGTCACATTTTGTTCCCTGTTCGTTAGGAAAATTGATGCGACAAACAGATATTGAGTTTCCACAAAAGGAATATTCTTATGTTGAAAATTATTCAATCCCCCTCCAAATATATTCAGGGACCTGATGCCCTACTCCATATTGGTAAATATACAAAAACTATCGCCGACCACGTTTTGGTTATCATCGGTAATTCCGCGATGAAATTGGTGGGAGATACTATTCATAACAGCCTGGAACAGCATGATATTACTCGCCATTTTGAAGTTTTTGGCGGTGAATGTAGCCGGAATGAGATTAAACGCCTGTCTGACATTCTTAAAAAACATGAATGCCAAGCCGTTATTGGTATCGGAGGAGGCAAAGTACAAGATACTGCAAAAGCGGTTGCTTACGAATCCAGATTACCTGTTCTGATTGCTCCCACTATTGCTTCCACTAACGCCCCAACTAGCGCACTCTCTGTTATTTACAGTGATGATGGCAAATATGAAGACTATCAGTTTTTCCCAACAAACCCAGATATTGTCCTAGTCGATACCAGCCTTATCGCTAAAGCCCCAACCCGTTTTCTGATTGCCGGAATTGGCGACGCGCTGGCAACTTACTTCGAAGCCCGCGTTTGTGGAGCCAGCCATAAACCGCGAATGACAGATGGCGGGATATCCCGTATCGCAATAGCCCTTTCCCATCTCTGTTACGAAACTTTGTTAGAAGAGGGCTATAAAGCAAAGCTGGCTGTTGAAGCCGGCGTCAGCACACCAGCGGTGGAAAATGTTATCGAAGCTATTACTTACTTAAGCGGCCTGGGCTTTGAAAATACAGGTTTAGCCGCCGCTCATTCCATACACAATGGCTTTACCGTATTAGAAGAATGCCACCACATGTACCACGGTGAAAAAGTCGCCTTCGGGATATTAGTTCAACTAATACTGGAAAATAGCCCAAATGAAGAATTAGACACTTTCCTTGATTTCTGTGTACAGATGGGACTACCGGTTACTCTGGATCAACTTGGGGTAAAAGATGGTGAAAGACTGAAAGAAAAAGTGATGGCAGTAGCGAAAACAAGTTGTGCCGAGGAAGAAACCATTCACAACCTGCCTTTTGAAGTGACACCGGAAAAAGTGTACGCCGCTATTATGGCTGCTGACCGGATGGGACGCGACTGGCTGTATTAAGTTTGACAAGAGCGGGCAAATTGTCCGCTCAATTTGTTGACAAGGCACTGATTTTTTATTTAATCATTTGTTTTAATGCAGCCTCGTTCATCAAACAGAGCCTGCCGCCATATTTAAGAACCCCGCCTCCCCAAATTTTTATTCCTGAAAAGATCTCATCACTTAAGTACTAACAGGTTAACTCAAAATATAAGTTCACTATTCTGATTTTTTCAACTTAATAACATCACTCCAATTATTAATAAGAAATGTGCATTCATGACATCCAATTTGGCTTCCTTTATTAAAATACTCTTTGGCCTTATTAAAATCTTGATTTACACCAATCCCATTTAAATAATTGGTTCCGATGGTGCGATAGCCCTCAAAATATCCACTTTTTCCAGCTAATTCGAAAAGTGCTCTCGCATCTGAGTATCTATTTTCATCCTCTAAAATAAATCCCAAATTAACCATAGATCTTAACTTATATTTATCATTTCTTGATATAGATAACTTATATCTTTTACTGGCTTCTTGACGATAACCTTCTGTTTGTTGTATTACAGCGAGCATCCAGTTTGCATCTATATTACCACTATTTGCTTTCTCTATTAACGCATGATATTCATCTTCATTTTTAGGCATTGGAATAGAGAATTCTGATAAAAAATCATTTGAATGATTGAAGACAATCGATGGGGTATCTTGTATGTTCATGTCTGAACTCTGAACAATAAAAGAAAAAAAGAACAGTGAGTAGAGAAAATATTTCTTATTTTTTACAAAAAAATGACTCATAATATAATCTCGCTAAAAATATTATTTATCCCTATTATGTCAATATTTGAATTTAGTGACGCCATCTGTATATTTTTATCCACAGCAAAAAACACATCCACTATCTTAGTCGTATCCCCATTATTCCAGAGTACTGAGCTTTCAAGCCCGTGAATATTACCATTTATACCCGTTATCTTTCAAGTTGCCTCTTTGTTGGCTGCACTCTCTCACCCCTGTCACATAGTTATCTATGCTCCCGGGGATTCGCTCCCTTGCCGTCGCGATGCACCTTGAAATCCATAGGGTATATATCCTTGAATCCATTTTCTTTATAGGTAAGATTTATAGCAGAGATTCCTGATTCACTTAATTTATACAACTCTCCATTATCAGTTATACCATCTTTATTGGCATCAATCCATAACTCTAATGAATTCCATAGACTATCATTTTGATTAAAAATACCATCAAAATTATCGTCAAGATCTGCTAATGCAGCAAACCCATTTGCTGATTTGATTCCATTTTTTAATATAGAATTATTCCCAAACAACTCATTTCCGTTATTTATTTTTCCATCTCCATTTTTATCCCATACCAGAAATGCATTATTGGCTTCTATCCATCCTGAACTTTCAACAATACCATCATTATCATGATCAAAATATATAGAACCATTTTCCGCTATGGTAATAATACCATCGCCAGTTAAATCAATAATAAGTGGTGTCTCTGTACTTTTCTGATCTTCAACAATTTCTTCAAGATTATCTAATACGGCATTTGGACTCATTCCTCGTAATTCCTGAATGAAATCTATATCATGTTTATCATTATCATAATGTGAAACTCGAAGAATTGAGTTTACAAAATCTATACAGTTATTAGTAAGGAGGTTATAATTCGGCTTAAAATCATAGAAATTTCCATTTTTTAAATCAGAAATGTAATTTCTCATATTATGAACAACACTTTCTGAATATATTGGATATGTAACACTGGAAATTTTTGATTTATCGTATGCGATTGAATCTCTAAAAGTTATGTTCTCAACTCCTCCTACTTGCTTATTATCACCCAAGCCCCATCCGATTGATTCACCCTGAAATTCAACCCATACATGTCCAAAAGTAGATTTGCTAACGTCTCCTGCCGAATTAGTATATTTAGTACCTGAAGGCGCTATTTTTACTGTTATTGTTTCTACATGCATTCCTTTAAAATTTTCGTTAAAAACTTTATCAACTAACCCATAGTCTTTACTTGGCATAGTTATTTCCTTATTGAAAACTTCCATGATTATCTTTGATAAATTAAAGAAAATACAATTTACTGCAAATGGAAATAATTATCAATATCACTACCGAAATTTTATAAGTTTATATAAAAAAATCAAATTAATAATTTACTAATATTTTATCTTTATTATTATATTCTTCGACAAGAAATTAAAACTGTTAGCATTTTACTTCCGTTACTATTTTGGCTCCTACTGTTGCCTTGAGTACAGCCACAGCGATCACAATGAATTTTTCTGTAATTATTGATACGACAAAGGTCATAAAAATGAAAAAGAATCATTTTAGCTAATACAAGGAGTATCCACTGAAAAGCAAATAATTTCTGTTAATACTGCTTGCTGTGAAGTGAAAATCAATCAACCACGTTGTTAAGCAACCAAGAAAACGCACTGTTCAAAATCAGTGCGTTAGGAAATAAATTTATCGAGTCTAGTCTGGCCAAAAATTTTCATCCATTATTTGCTCAAATGTCCAAGGACAAGTTTCAGGGAATATATTCCGATTAATTAGCGTTTCTTTTTCTGCTAATCGACGAGCAGCGATGTAAGCTTTTTCCAAATGCTCATCCAACTTATTTTTCAAACTAGGAGATTCTTGCAAACAATCAATTGCTTTATCACGCTGTTCTTCAATGGTCAGTTCCCAACTCCGCCCTCTGCGATCTGCCTGATATCTCCATTTCAGTAAGTGTGCGAGTAAAATTTCCAACCGGGATCGTAATTCTCTGCGCTCGCTTCGCCCCATAGCCTCAATTTCCTCAAGAAGATTTTCCGTATCCAACTGGCTCAAATCACCGGAACGAAGCAAACTGGCTTGCTCCTGCGTCCAACCATAAAAATCGCTGTCATAACGTGTCGTCATGGTTCCTCCACTTGTATATCAGCTATGCAACTGTATAAATTATGAGTCTGACAGATTATTGGCATACCGTCAAAACAGTATATTTATCATCAAAATCGATTAGCAGCCCATTCACCATAAAGGTACAGCACAGTATTGCAGCTTAAAGCCGGTGGTTTTACCCTTTCATTTGGAAAAACAAATTTATCGAGTCTATTCAGGCCAAAAGTTTTCATCCATTATTTGCTCAAACGTCCAAGGACAAGTTTCAGGAAATACACTACGCGTGACTGCTCCCCGCCGTAAAAAACGGCGAGGCTTCCCACTTCTCAGGCCGCCACCGTCTTTATGACGGATTTACGCTGGCCTCCGTGGGCAGAGACGACGAGTCCCGCCGCCTGTAATTCTGTTATGCCCTTGCGCTGGATGTTGAGCGCCGCATTGATATCGCGGTCATGTTCGACTCGACAGCAAGGGCATGGCCAGATCCGCTTACACAGCGGCATTTCCGGCATTTTGTGACCACAGCAATGGCAGGTTTTTGAACTGGCGAACCACTGATTCAGTTTGACCAGATGGACGCCCGCCGCTGCGGCTTTGTATTCCAGTTTCTTGACGAAGCCATGCCAGCCTGCATCCCCGATAGCGCGAGCTATATGGTGATTCTTCATCATGTTGGCCGATTTCAGCGTCTCAACAATGATCGCTTGGTTTTCGTCAACTATTGTTCGGGAGAGTTTGTGTTGAAAATCGGCGCGGGCATGGGCTACCCGCTCATGGACGGCCGCCAGACGTAAGCGTGCCTTGCCGCGGTTAGCGCTGCCCTGTTGTTTGCGGGACAGCGATTTTTGCTTACGACGCAGGTTACGGGCGGCGTTGATAAGGTGACGGGGGTTATTGACCTTCTCTCCGTTCGACTGGATAAGATAGTGGGATAGCCCCATATCACACCCGGTCACGCGGGTGATAACGCCCGGCTTTTCCGGCGCCTCTTTGCCGTCGTCACACAGGATAGCGGCGAAATATTTTCCCGTGGCGGTGCGAGAGAACGTAATGCTCTTCACTTTCCCTTCAATTTTTCTGTGTATGCGTGCTTCTATCGGTGACAATTTCGGGATCTTCACTGCGCCCTCCAGCACTTTCACCCCAACACAGTGATAGCTGGATTGCCTGCCCTGTTTGCGCTTGAACGTGGGAAATTGGGCGCGCAACTTCGGGTTGAAAAAATTATCAAACGCAGTATGCAGATTAATCACCGCCTGCTGTAATGCAATGGAGTCATATTCTTTGAGCCAGGCATACTTGCGGGATTGCTTCGCGACCGCCAGTAACGGTTTGAGGTCTTTGCGCGGATTTAAATTCACGCCGTGACGTTTGTAAGCCTGCTTTTTGATGTGCAGCGCCTTGTTGTACGCAAAACGGACCGCCCCGAACTGGCCGTTAAGATACTCTGCCTGTTCGGATGTGGGGTAGACGCGGACTTTGGTCGCTCTTAACATATTCAGCGCTCATTGATAAAGTGCATTCATTTTAGCCTGTTTTACTGGCAGATATCAATCCAGTCAGGAGACGCCGGAGTCGCCAGCCCTAAAGCCCTCTGGGCTTTTCGCCTGATATCCCCGCCCGCGCTGGGCAAGGGTTTACGGCGGTTTTTGCTAATGAAACGTTTCCCTTGTCTGAAAGGATACACGTATAGAAGATGCATAAAAACTATGGTTTTTGTTTGATAAAGAACAAAAACGAACCAAAAACGCTCACCAATAATTAAATAAAGCTCGTTATTGTGACGATAGTCACAATTTCATTGGTAAAGTACATTTTAAAAAGTTAACAAATCACTCAGAATTGTCGCCGGGGCAGAACAACTTTAACAACTGAGGGTTGTTTCACAGATAGGTTGGGTTATTTCTACTATCATAATTTTCGTTATGGAAAATAACCACTTACAAAACCTTTCATTTTCCCATCCGGTGGCATTAGTCAACCGGCGAGCTATTTATATAACTAGAAATGCCATCGGAGGCAAAATATGTTAAGTATTTTCAAGCCGGCACCTCATAGGTCCCGGCTGTCAACAGAACAGATAGATCCCGTCTATCGTCGCTTACGCTGGCAAATTTTTATGGGGATCTTCTTTGGCTACGCGGCTTATTATCTGGTAAGGAAAAACTTTGCTCTGGCAATGCCTTATCTGGTTGAGCAGGGTTTTTCCAAAGGGGATCTCGGTTTCGCGCTATCAGGGATCTCTATCGCATACGGCATCTCCAAATTCATCATGGGCTCCGTATCCGACCGTTCTAACCCACGATTCTTCTTACCCGCCGGTCTGCTCCTCGCGGCGGTTGTTATGCTGTTTATGGGTTTCGTACCCTGGGCAACTTCCAGCATCACTACCATGTTCATACTGCTGTTCCTATGTGGCTGGTTCCAGGGTATGGGTTGGCCTCCTTGTGGTCGTACTATGGTGCACTGGTGGTCACAGAAAGAACGTGGCGGTATCGTTTCTATCTGGAACTGCGCGCACAATGTTGGCGGAGGCTTACCGCCATTGCTATTCCTGTTGGGTATGGCGTGGTTCAATGACTGGAAAGCCGCACTTTACATGCCAGCTTTCGCCGCCATTCTCGTTGCATTGATTGCGTTCGCGCTGATGCGTGACACACCACAATCCTGTGGCTTGCCACCAATCGAAGAGTATAAAAACGACTATCCATCTGATTATACAGAGAAAGATGAAAAAGAATTAACAGCTAAACAGATTTTCATGCAGTACGTGTTACCGAACAAACTGCTGTGGATGGTTGCTATGGCTAACGTATTTGTTTATCTGCTACGTTACGGCATTCTTGATTGGTCGCCAACTTATCTGCGTGAAGCCAAACATTTCGCACTGGATAAATCTTCATGGGCTTATTTCCTGTACGAATATGCCGGTATCCCAGGCACGCTACTATGTGGTTGGATGTCAGACAAAATATTTAAAGGTAACCGTGGTGCAACCGGTGTGTTCTTTATGACACTGGTCACGATTGCAACTATCGTATTCTGGCTGAACCCACCAGGTAATCCAGCGGTAGATATGGCTTGTATGCTGACTATTGGTTTCCTTATCTACGGCCCGGTTATGCTGACTGGTCTACATGCCCTTGAGCTTGCTCCCAAGAAAGCCGCCGGTACAGCCGCTGGCTTCACCGGCTTATTTGGTTACTTAGGCGGCTCTGTTGCTGCAAGTGCTATCATCGGCTACACCGTTGACTTTTTCGGTTGGGACAGCGGCTTTATGGTAATGATTGGCGGGAGTATCTTGTCCGTTATTCTATTGCTAATCGTTACAATTACCGAAAGCAAACATAAACAAGAAATCACCCAACAATATGGCTAATTTCTGTCATTAAACTGTGATATATCACCGATAATATTAATTACGCCGCGGCATTTATATGTTGCGGCTTTTTTCAGCATCTAAACTAAGCTAAGAGATTATGTTAGTCAGTGTCTAACACAATCAAGCGCACAGTTTAATGAGATAGATTTCATCTCATCGCTAAAACGGAGAAAACACATGCAAGCTCCAATCAAAACAATAATAGCAGGTATTATTTTAGCCTCATCGATGTCAGGTATCACCCAAGCAGCTGATAAGATTGTTATTGCCCATCGAGGCGCGAGTGGATATCTGCCTGAACACACTCTGCCAGCCAAAGCGATGGCTTATGCCGAAGGGGCTGATTATCTGGAACAAGATCTGGTCATGACTAAAGATAATGAACTGATAGTCTTACACGACCACTACCTTGATCGTGTCACTGACGTTGCCAATAAATTCCCTGGCCGTGCCCGTAAAGATGGACGCTACTATGCCATCGACTTTACCTTGTCTGAAATAAAATCATTAAAATTCACAGAAGGCTTCGATATTAAAAACGACCGACAAATACAAAATTTCTCCAACCGTTTCCCAATGTGGAAGTCTGATTTCCGAATCCACACTTTTCAAGAAGAGATTGAGTTTGTTCAGGGATTGAATAAATCTACCGGAAAAAACATCGGCATTTATCCTGAAATCAAGGCACCTTGGTTCCATCAGCAAGAGGGTAAAGATATTTCCACTAAGGTGCTGACAGTGCTAAAAGAGTATGGTTACACCAAGAAAAGTGACAAAGTTTACCTCCAATGTTTTGATGTCAACGAACTCAAACGCATCAAAAACGAATTGGAACCCAAGCTAGGCATGGATCTGAAACTAATCCAACTGATCGCCTACACCGACTGGAATGAAACTTATGAAAAACAATCAGACGGCAAATGGATAAATTACAGCTATGACTGGATGTTCAAACCAGGCGCTATGAAAAAAGTGGCAACATATGCTGACGGCATCGGCCCTGATTACCATATGATTGTGTCTGAGGATTCCACACCAACCAATATTAAGTTAACCAATATGGTGAAAGAGGCTCACGCCAATAATATAGAAGTCCATCCATACACGATTCGGGTCGATCAACTGCCGAAATACGCCGCCAGTGGCGACCAGCTTTTCGATATCATTTATAACCAAGCGGGTGTAGATGGCGTATTCACCGATTTTCCCGACTTAGGTGTGAAATTCCTGCAAAAACAGCATCAACATAAATAAGATGCAAACAGGGCGCCTCAATCTGCGCCCTATTCCTATCGTTGAATAACTACGCCTTACTTATCGAAAAGGCCATAACATCACTGAGCTTTTCAGCCCGCAAAGCCAGCATCACCAAACGATCGACACCAAGCGCCACGCCTGCACACTCAGGCATCCCTTGTTTCAGAGCGCCAACCAAGTTTTCATCAATTGGTCGAACAGGTAAACCTAACTCTGCACGTTTACGGTTATCCTGTTCAAAACGCTGACGCTGTTCATGACTATCAGTTAGCTCACGGAAGCCATTTGCCAATTCAACGCCTTTAAAATAGACTTCGAAACGCTCTGCCACCCGATGATCTTCTTTGCTAATTTCCGCCAGAGAAGCCTGAGAAGCCGGAAAATGATAGATAAAAGTTGGCTTTTCAGTACCAATATGCGGTTCAACGCCAACAGCAAACAAAAGTTGCAATAAAATATCCCGATCTTCTTCTATATCAGCAATATTGCTCAGATCCAGCTTAGCCGCGACTTCACGCAACTTTTCTTTCTCTGCTGATAGCGGGTCAATATCCAGATAACGCAGGAAAGCTTGTTGATAAGAGAGTGATTCTGCACTTTCACAGTCAAGGATCTCTTGAAGTAAATCATCAACTTCATTCATCAAGCGATACATATCATAGTGAGGCCGATACCATTCCAGCATGGTAAATTCAGGATTATGATAACGACCAGCCTCTTCATTACGGAAACAGCGACCGAGCTGATAAATAGGGCCACTTCCTGCTGCCAGCAGGCGCTTCATGTGATATTCCGGGCTTGTCATCAGATAAAGAGTCATACCATCCGCGGCACCTGGACCAACAAACTCCGTCTGAAAAGGAAACAATTGAATATCAGTCACTGTAAACTGACCCATCGCAGGCGTTTCAACTTCCAATACCCCACGATCTGCGAAAAAGCGCCGTATTTCTGCTAAAATAGTCGCTCGTTTCAACAAGTTGGCGATAGGTGCACTTGGCTGCCAGTTTGCTGTTTCGCTCATGTAAATGACTCCAAAATAAAACCAAACGTGCAGTCTACCTGCATCACACATATCAGACAAATTATTACCGTCTGATCATCCCGGAACAACTTAGCTTGTCTCGCATCAAGACTATCGCAGATTGACTACTGCCGGATATATTATTAGCTATCTGCCCAAATATTACCGTCAGATAAAAATAAAATAGCGATCGATTTTTCCTGATACAACAAAGCCAATACCAGACAAAATCACCATTTACTCTAACAGAGTTATCAATTTAAAATGGCAAAATACATCTATATGGATTTTATCCGGCTTAATATAATTAATACCTTTTATGCTGATCCTACTCAGATATTTTCCATTATCTGCCTTTAGTGTTATCAAATTATAGCCGACATCTTCTACAGTAAACGTAGAATAAACATCAATACTAAATTTTGCTGCTTCAATATAATTACCACCAGGCCGAACAACCCGACTCAAATAAAGTCCATTGTCCGCCCGAAGTGCCATTGTATAAGCATCAAATAGCTTCACTACATATCGGGAAGAAGCACCCATAGTATATCTTCCGGCCTGGATGTAATTAACCTTTCCTTGACTGAATCGACTCAAATAGAGTCCATTATCTGCCTGCAATGCGATAGTGTGCTCTGATAATGCCATCATACCCTCCGTTTAAATATAATTAATTGCTCTATAGAATACCATTTAAACCTCATATCGAATCGCTATACCCATAGAAATAAAATCCCCTTGTTGAATATATACTAATACTGTTAAACAATAAAATATATTCTCTATTTATTATGGGCGACATAGACAATTATTAAATAACCAGATGAAATTATCATGCTTAAATTAAAAGTAAAATATTATAAGGAAACTGAAAAATAATTTAAGATGATAATTATAATATGATCAGTAACACGAAAAATACATTATCAACAAAATCATTACGAAATATAATTAATATTTTATCTGGTGTATTAAGTGACTAATCCTATTTTTTTGCTATTAACATAATGGTGATCAGATAAAACTGACCACCATAATAAGATATCATTAAAGATCAAAATTATCGAATTACAGTTTTACAACTTTAAACTGGCAATATATATCCAAGTCGTATTTATCCGGTTTAATATAATTAAAAATACCACCGGCATTGATCCGACTCAGATACTTTCCATTATCTGCACACAAAGCTATCACATTATCGTCGATATACTCTAAAGTAAAAATTGAATAAACATCAATGTCTGATTTTGTCGCTACTATATAATCACTGCCAGCCAGAGAGATTCGACTTAAATAGAGGCCATTGCTTGCACGAAGTGCTATCTTATTGGAGCTAAGTTGTGTTGCAGAATATTTGGTGTAAATATCAATAATAGATTTATTAGCTTCAATAAAGTCAAACCCTCCACCTCGATCAATTCGACTTAAATAGCACCCATTATCTGCCTGTAATGCAATAGGGCTACTTGATAATCCCATAACATTCTCCTGTTTAAATACATTTAATTTATTTCATTCAACTATATTAGTTATAACTTATTAATTTAAACATCACATTTTACTATTCCTATAAATATAAAATACTTTAAATGAATATATACAACCAATATGATTATTAAATACTAAAATATATTTTGGTATCTATTTTGAATAATATAATCATTTAAGATTTAATTATAATATTCATTAAACATAAATAATTTTCACACTTGGATTCACATTTAAATTATAAAACTACAAACTATAAATAAAACAAAAAATTATTTAAAGTCATTAATTACAATATTATAAATAACTCTAAATCCTATTATTATCTAATTATCTTGAAGTAAGTAATAGGTTTTTATTAGATATATTAAATAGTTGATATTATTTTAGTGCAAAAATAAGACAAAATAATAGTGGCCAGTTTTACCTGACCACCATAAAAAAACTCAAGTAAAGATCATTATTTATGCAATTAGTGTGGTCACTTTAAAGTGGCAATACACGTCTAAATTAACTTTATCCGGCTTAATGTAATCAACACCATTCTGAGTGATTCGACTTAAATATTTCCCGTTATCCGCGCGTAGAGCAATCACATTACATCCGACATCCTCTACTGTAAACGTAGAATAAACATCAATACTCGATTTCGCTGCTTCAATATAATCACCACCAGTTCGAGTAATCCGGCTCAAATAAAGCCCATTATCAGCAAGAAGCGCTATCTTATTAGTACCAAGCTGTATTAATTTATATCTTGAGTATATATCAATGGCAGATTTAACAGCTTCAATATACTGAACCCCCGCCAGATCTACTCGACTCAGGTAAAGATTATTATCTGCTTGTAATGCAATAGTGATATTTGGTAATCCCATAATATTCTCCTATTTAAATACATTTTGATTTCTTAAATTAATTAAGTTAAATGACTTTAATCATGAAAAACTATTTAAATGTTACTTATCCCTATACCTGTAAAAACAAAACTCCTTTACTAAATATAGGTCATTAAAATCAAATAGCAAATTATATTTCCGAATCTATTTTTAATGGCAAGGTTATTTTACTTTCAATTATAACATTCATAAAATAAACAAAAGTCATTTTTATATTTAATTTAAAAAATAATCATAAAAAATAAAAAAATAATTTAAGATTATTAACTACAATATTATCAGAAAAAATAAATTGCCTGAATATCACTGAACTTACACAATTTCTAACACCGATAAAAATACCAGATAAGTTAAATTCATACTATACAGACTATGACTTATCCCACCATGACACACCACCATTTTCCTCAAAAGGCACTCTTGTTACCAGATCGGGATGAACGGAAGATAAAATAACTCATTCTTGTCTCAGATCATATTTTTGTAACTAAATCTGACAATAATACCCTTTCATATCAAATTTACCTCACCTGGAACTCGCTATACTTAATCCAATACAAACAGTAATAAATAGCGGTCCTTAATCGTTAAAGCACAGGATTTTGCCTACAGAATCTTGCTATATAAGAAGCAATAACAACAACATTTAGGAAAGTTACGCCGATTTTGCTTACTAATTAATTTCACTTAAACAATGGAGAAGCACAGTGCAAATCTTTAATGCCGATCTCGCTATTATCGGAGCCGGAGGCGCTGGTCTACGTGCCGCAATTGCCGCCGCTGAAGCTAATCCTCAAATGAAGATTGCTCTAATCTCAAAAGTTTACCCAATGCGTAGCCACACTGTAGCAGCAGAAGGTGGATCAGCCGCAGTCACCCAAGTTCACGACTCCTATGACTTCCATTTCAACGACACAGTATCCGGTGGTGATTGGTTATGTGAGCAAGATGTTGTTGAATACTTCGTAGAACATTGCCCGACAGAAATGATCCAGCTAGAGCAATGGGGCTGCCCGTGGAGCCGTAAAGAAGATGGTTCCATCAACGTGCGTCGTTTTGGGGGTATGAAAATAGAACGTACCTGGTTCGCTGCGGATAAAACTGGCTTCCACATGCTGCATACGCTATTCCAGACCTCCCTTAAGTACCCTCAAATCCAGCGCTTTGATGAACATTTTGTCCTCGATATTCTGGTGGACGAAGGGCAAGCACGCGGTCTGGTTGCACTAAATATGATGGAAGGCACTAAAATTCAGATAAGAGCCAATGCCGTCATTATGGCAACCGGCGGCGCAGGCCGTGTATACCGTTACAATACCAACGGCGGTATCGTGACCGGTGATGGTATGGGCATAGCATTCCGTCACGGCGTACCACTGCGTGATATGGAATTTGTTCAGTATCATCCAACCGGTCTGCCAGGTTCCGGTATCCTAATGACAGAAGGTTGTCGTGGTGAAGGCGGAATTCTGGTCAACAAAGATGGCTACCGCTATTTACAAGATTATGGCCTCGGCCCTGAAACTCCATTAGGCAAACCTGAAAACAAATATATGGAACTAGGTCCCCGTGACAAAGTTTCTCAGGCTTTTTGGCATGAATGGCGTGCCGGTCGTACTATTTCAACTCCGCGTGGCAATGTGGTTTATCTCGATCTACGCCATTTAGGAGAGAAGACATTACTTGAACGCCTGCCCTTCATCTGTGAACTGGCAAAAGCGTATGTCGGTGTTGATCCCGTTAAAGAGCCCATTCCGGTCCGACCTACAGTACATTACACGATGGGCGGCATCGAAACTGACCAGAAATGTGAAACCCGAATTAAAGGGCTATTCGCTGTCGGTGAATGTTCTTCTGTCGGCCTGCATGGCGCAAACCGCCTTGGTTCCAATTCTCTGGCTGAATTGGTGGTCTTTGGCCGTCTGGCCGGTGAAGAAGCTGTAAAACATGTTCAACAAACCAAACCCGTTAATGACCGCCCATTGGATGCTCAGGCCCGTGATGTAGTCGCACGTTTGAACAATTTACTGAAACAGAAAGGGACGGAAAGTTGGTCGAAGATCCGTGATGAAATGGGGATCTCGATGGAAGAAGGCTGCGGTATCTATCGCACCCCTGAACTCATGTTAAAAACGATCGATAAGATTGCCGAATTAAAAGATCGCTTCAAACGAGTGAAAATCACCGACAACACCAATGTGTTCAACACAGATCTACTGTACACCATTGAGCTTGGCTTTGGCTTGGATGTGGCTGAATGTATGATTCATTCTGCGATAAACCGTAAAGAGTCCCGTGGCGCTCATCAACGTCTGGATGAAGGTTGTACCGAACGTGATGATGAAAACTTCCTAAAACATACACTCGCTTTCTATAACCCCGGAGATGTCCCTCACCTAGCATACAGCGATGTGAAAATCACCAAATCCACACCCGCAAAACGTGTATATGGCGGTGAAGCCGCAGCACAAGAGAAAAAATATAAGGAGCAGGAGAATGGTTGATATGAACACCCTGAGAGTGGAGGTCATGCGCTATAACCCAGAAAGTGACCATAAACCCCATTTTATAGCCTATGAAATTCCTTATGATGAGCAAACTTCTCTACTTGATGCCCTAGGTTACATTAAAGACAATCTCGCTCCCGACCTCTCTTACCGCTGGTCTTGCCGTATGGCTATCTGTGGCTCTTGCGGCATGATGGTTAACCGCGTGCCGAAGCTGGCCTGTAAAACCTTCCTGCGTGATTATCCTCAAGGGATGAGAGTTGAAGCGCTAGCTAACTTCCCTATTGAGCGTGACCTGGTAGTGGATATGACCCACTTCATTGAAAGCCTGGAAGCTATCAAACCATACATCATCGGGAATGACCGTAAACCTATTGAAGGACCAAATATTCAAACTCCAGCACAGATGGCGAAATATCATCAATTTTCCGGCTGTATTAACTGTGGCTTATGTTATGCCGCTTGCCCTCAGTTTGGTCTGAACCCTGAATTTATCGGCCCGGCGGCAATCACGCTGGCTCATCGTTACAACCTCGACAACCGCGACCACGGTAAGAAGAAGCGTATGCCCCAACTTAACAGCCAGAATGGGGTATGGAGCTGTACATTCGTTGGTTACTGTTCTGAGGTCTGTCCGAAACATGTCGATCCAGCCGCGGCTATCCAACAAGGCAAGATCGAAAGCGCGAAAGATTTCATGATCGCCATGCTAAAACCACAATAAGGGGGAGGAAGAGAGTAATGACGACTAAACGTAAACCTTATATTCGCAGCATGGCTCCCAACTGGTGGCAGAAACTGAGCTTTTACCGCTTCTATATTCTACGTGAAAGTACCGCAGTGACGACTATGTGGTTCAGTATCTTATTGATATACGGTCTATTCGCCCTAAAAGGCGGCGCACAAAGCTGGGATGAATTTGTCACGTTCCTGAAAAACCCTGTCATTCTGCTGATTAATATCATCACCCTGCTAGGTGCTCTGCTGCATACTAAAACTTGGTTTGAGCTAGCGCCGAAGGCAGCTAACATAGTGATAAAAGGCGAAAAAATGGGATCTGGGCCAGTAATCAAACTACTATGGACCGTCACTATTATCGCCACCATGATTATATTAGGTATAGCCTTATTTTAACCTCAAGGAGGATCTAATGAATCAAATACCTAAACGTTCCGATGAACCGATTTTTTGGGGATTATTTGGCGCCGGTGGTATGTGGGGCGCAATTGTAGCCCCTGCCATTATTTTATTGGTAGCAATCCTTTTACCATTGGGAGTAGCACCAGAAGCATTAAGCTACACACGAATTCTCGCTTTTAGCCAGAGTTTTATTGGTCGTGCTTTCCTATTACTGATGATTATTCTACCGCTATGGTGTGGTTCACACCGTATCCACCACGGTATGCATGACCTGAAAATTCATATCCCTGCAAGTAAATGGATTTTCTACGGCCTGGCAGCGATTCTGAGTGTTGTCGCGATTATTGGGGTTTTTACGTTGTAGTCGAACAGCAACGAGCTGAAGTTATAAATACTCTTTACCCTGATCAATGTTGTCAAAAACCTACCCTCACATCTGTTTACGCAGGAAAATATCTTTAAAGGCTGGTTTGTCCAGCCTTTAACTTATTCAAGCTATCATCCAAGATATATTCATTTCTCCGAAATTCTCCTGCTTTTGATTCACGAAAGGAAAAACTACACAAGTGAAAAAAGCATAGGCGGAAGTGATAGTTCCTTTGCCTAATATTCCTTCAATATAAAAGAAAGTATGCTACCATTCACCCATGAAAAGAAAAAATACACCAACGCCACATGATGCCGTTTTTAAGCAGTTTTTAAGTCATGTTGAAACAGCCAAGGATTTTCTGGAGATACATTTGTCGGCGGCATTACAGGCAGTATGTGATCTCGATACACTCCGGCTGGAACCTGGGTCGTTTATTGAAGAGGATTTGCGAGCACACTATTCCGATATCCTCTATTCCCTGAAAACGGTGCAAGGTGACGGTTATGTGTATTGTGTAATTGAACACCAGAGTTCCCCAGACAAAATGATGGCGTTCCGGCTGATGCGTTACAGTATTTCAGCAATGCAGCGGCATTTAGAGCAAGGACATAAGAAATTACCGCTGGTGATCCCAATATTGTTTTACCACGGGAAAACGCGGCCATATCCGTGGAGTACCAACTGGCTCGACTGCTTTGATACTCCGACGTTGGCAGCAGAAATCTACTCCAATGCATTCCCACTGGTGGACCTCACGGTTATCCCTGATGATGAAATACTGACGCACAAACGGGTCGCCCTGCTGGAGATGGTACAAAAACATATCCGACAGCGAGACATCTCGGAGCTATTGCAAGAGCTGGTAATACTGCTGGCGTACGATTACTATACGGATGAGCAGTTAAAAAGCGTGCTAAACTATCTGTTACAGGCAGGCGATACGGCTGATCCGGAAGGGTTTATCCGGCAACTGGCAAAGCAGGTGCCGAAGTATGAGGAGGTACTAATGACCATTGCACAGAAATTAGAACAGAAAGGGCGTCTGGAAGGTGAAAAACTAGCGGCATTGAAAATTGCCCGTTCACTGCTGGATCTTGGCATCGATCGTGAAACAGTGATGAAAACTACCGGACTAAGCCAGAATGAACTGGAGCAAATACGTCACTAATTCACGCTACCAACCCTTTTTGATAGCGTAAAGATCTATGCACAAATGCACGAAACGTGCAGAAGCACTACAAAAAGTCGGTATTTCTTGATAAAGAATATCCTATATATACCCTATGGATTTCAAGATGCATCGCGACGGCAAGGGAGCGAATCCCCGGGAGCATAGAGAACTATGTGACTGGGGTGAGTGAGTGCAGCCAACAAAGAGGCAACTTGAAAGATGACGGGTATAGAAGCTGCACTGCCAAAATGTGAAACCTTTGGAGTGCAGTTCAATATTAACTGGACAATTTCAAACCGATAATACCGGCGATAATCAGAACAAAACTTAGAATCCGGGCAAAACTTGCAGATTCACCGAACACTATAATGCCAAAAATGGCAGTACCCACTGCGCCTATTCCAGTCCACACCGCATAAGCTGTACCTATTGGCAATCCTTTCATCGCATAAGCAAGCAACCCCATACTGAGCGCCACAGCACCGGCTGTAATAAGGCTCGGTATCAACCGGGTGAAACCATGAGTATATTTCAGGCCAACCGCCCAGACGACTTCGAATAAACCAGCAATAACAAGAACAAACCAGGACATATCAACGCCCCATATATAGTTGTGGAGTCGTCCCCAAAAAACGGCAGTATATCCAGGTCGTCCCGGATAACCATTAGAAACAGAGATGAATTATAGTCGTGTAAAATTGCAGTATCAATAACACAATATCGTGAGCTTAAAAGACAAAATAGCCATGCCCGGTATTATCACCAATAAAGAAAAACCACAGTCTGCTTCCAGAACTGCGGCTTTTATCGAATACAGTCGGGGTAATTATTTTACGCGAGAAACGTATTCACCAGAACGGGTATCCACTTTAATCACTTCACCGATTTGAACGAACAGAGGTACTTTAACTACAGCACCAGTGCTCAAAGTTGCTGGTTTACCACCCGTACCTGCGGTATCACCTTTCAGACCTGGATCAGTATCAGTAATTTCTAATTCAACAAAGTTTGGCGGAGTCACAGAGATAGGCTGACCATTCCACAACGTCAGGATACACTCAGCTTGTTCTACTAACCATTTCGCATTATCGCCAACTGCTTTTTCATCAGCAGCTAATTGCTCGAAGGTTTCGTTATTCATAAAGTGCCAAAACTCACCATCGTTATACAGGTAAGTCAGGTTCATATCCATCACGTCGGCAGATTCTACAGAGTCAGTAGACTTAAAGGTCTTTTCCAGCAGTTTACCGGAAATCAGCTTACGAATACGAACACGGGCAAACGCCTGACCTTTACCCGGCTTCACGAATTCACTTTCAAGAATAGCGCACGGCTCGCCATCTAACATGATTTTAAGACCTGAACGGAATTCATTGGTACTATAAGTAGCCATGGAGATCCTCTTTCTAAACAAAATGGCTTAGCCAAAAAATGGCGCACATTATAACCCCAAAGATCATCATCAGAGAAGACTGGTTGAAACAACTTACAGATGTTATTACCGACCCTGATGAATTATTACAATTATTATCTTTAGATGAACACCCGACATTGAGTAAGGGGAGTGACGCACGTCGCCTGTTTCCACTACGGGTACCTAGGGCTTTTGTTGCACGTATGCAAGTAAACGATCCTGATGATCCACTATTGCTTCAGGTCATAACGACACCAGAAGAATTTACACTTACACCTGGTTTTTCTACCGATCCTCTGGATGAACAACGCAGTGCTGTCCCCGGTCTATTACATAAATACCGTAATCGTGCACTATTGCTGGTTAAAGGAGGATGTGCGGTTAACTGCCGTTATTGCTTCCGCCGTCATTTCCCATACGAAGATAACAAAGGTAATAAACGCAATTGGCAACAAGCGTTAGATTACATTCAGCAACATCCTGAACTTGATGAGATTATCTTCTCTGGCGGCGATCCTTTAATGGCAAAAGATCACGAACTTGATTGGTTGATTAGCAATCTGGAAAAAATTTCCCATATCAAACGACTACGTATTCATACTCGTCTGCCTGTGGTTATTCCTGCCCGGATCACAACAACACTTTGTGATCGGCTGGCACAATCAAGATTACAGGTGCTCATGGTGACACATATCAATCATGCTAATGAGATCGACCAATCCTTACGGAACAGCATGATATTGCTGAAACAAGCAGGTATCACGTTATTAAATCAAAGTGTGCTGTTACGCGGTGTCAATAATCATTCTGATACTCTGGCTGATTTGAGCAATGCTCTGTTTGATGCAGGCATTCTGCCTTATTACATTCATGTGCTGGATAAAGTACAAGGAGCAGCCCACTTTATGATCAGCGATGAAGAAGCCAGGGAGCTTATTCGAGAATTACTGACAAAAATTTCAGGTTACTTAGTACCTCGTCTGGCAAGGGAAATCGGCGGAGAACCGAGTAAGACACCTCTTGATTTGGGATTAAGGCAAAATTAACAAAAAATTCATGCCCGGATACTTTTTAGCCGGGCATATCATTCAAATCCTGAATGCCATTACTGGCATTTATAGACCTGACCAATCATTTTACTATCCAGCGGAGCAAAGCTCGATAACAGACTTTCACTCGGACTGGTGACTCCATAAATCACATTTCCCCCCATAACTGCGGCTTTATTGCGTAAATCATTAGCTGCCCCACGCATCGAGCTACTTTCATTACTTACACCAGTCATCCAATTGCTTTGTGTACCTGTTACTTCACCTAATAACTGACACTCGCTATCGGGCTTAATGTCAACAAAAAGAACCTGTGAACCTCCAGAAGTTAATTGGTTGGTAGTCGTACACCCTGCCAGCAGTAGCAACACTGAAGCGCTGAGCAAAACTTTAATTCGCATGTTTTTCCTCACTCATTGTTGTAAATTCGACAATTAATCATCAATATACCTTGTTGTGTGCCAATATCGCAAAAAATAATTTAATAAAGTATCCTTAAGGTAGAATGTTTAGGCCAAAAATCTTTTATACCAAGATGAATTCAGTAAAAAAATAGGGGAAATAACCGAATAAATAACACGAATAAGCTCAATAAGTTACTTTTCCCATAAAAAGGTAATTCATTAATTATCCCATTAGTTATATCCCAAAAAAATCTTTTATCCATTATATTAATGACCTGATAAATCATTCACGATATTACAAGTACCAAAACTAATATGGATTATAAATTTTCCTACATCTCTATTAATTTAAAAAATCAATCTGCAATATTAAAAGTATAATGTAAACATTTAACCGATTCTTTAACTCCTAAAAGTGTCTTGGATAAGCTTATAATAATCCGACATATATTTCCTATTAGCATATTTGTGCTTGTTTTTTATCTGATAAATTCAATTCCGATGTTGCGAATGATATTAAACTTAAACCATCTCGTTAAAAATACCATTAGAACATCTATCAACAGTTTTAAATTGGTAATATCTCACAACAATCTTTTATTAAGTAATTATCTGATGTTATATTTAGCAAAAATTACACTTATTAAGATGATTTAGCAATTATACTCATCTTAATTTCATGTGGATTTTATTATATATAAATAACTATGTCTTTTTAACACGGATTCAATTTGAATACAGATATTCCATTGATACCACGATAACACTCGATCAAATATTTTCGTGGTACCAATTTCATGGTTATTACCATCCATCACCAATATGGATGTACTCTGCTAGATAGTCGAGAAATACCCGTACTCGTGATGGAGGTTGCCTGCCTGTGCCGACAAAAACGGCATATATTTCTTCCTTATCGCCAGGATTATAGTTCTCAAGTACAGGTAGCAGCAAACCAGCCTGAATATCAGCATTCACATGGAAACAGGCCAGTCGTGCTAAGCCAAGTCCTGCTATTGCGGCTTTACGCATGGTTTCTCCATCACCAAGTAACAAGTTCCCTGAAGGCAATTGTTGCACCCACTCTTCCGAACCGATGAAAGGCCACGCTTTCACATGGCGGGTGAAACCAAAACCAAGTCGATTGTAGCGCCCTAGATCGCCAGGCGTAGCAGGCATCCCTACTCTTTCAAGGTATGAAGGAGATCCTACCACAACCATTCGACTTGACCCCAACCGGCGCACCATGAGACATGAGTCGTCCAGAGGGGGACCAGTACGAATTGCCACATCGCTATGATCATCAAGTAAATCCACTACCAAGTCACATAACGAGATGTCGAGCGTGATCTCCGGGTAGCATTGCAGGAAGTCCGGTAATATAGGCATCAAGCAATGTTTTCCAAAGGCAACATGACAATTCACACGTATACGTCCACGCGGTGCTGTTCCCTGATTTGCCTCTTGTTCTGCGGCTATGATGTCCTCCAAAATCCTGACACTACGCTCATAGAAAACAGAACCCTCAGCCGTTAATTGAAGTTTACGTGTTGTTCTATTCAACAGCCGTACACCAAGTCGCATCTCCAGTCGATTAATAAGCTTACTGACTGCTGATGGCGTCATGTCGAGCTTGCGAGCAGCGGCAGAGAGACTCGCCGACTCAATTACCTGAACGAACACAGCCATTTCTGTAGATCGATTAAATTTGTGCATAGATATTTGAATTATTTTCCAAAGTCCTATGAATAAATGAATTTTAGTCTAATATGCTCATTTTTTCTAAGTTTAAGGAGATATTTTTTCCTTAAGAATTTGTCCTATGCCAAATCACTTCTATTACTTAGGCCGTTACGTGTTTATGGCCTGGGATTGACGCTGTTTACGAATAAGATAGTGGAACATCAAGTCGCCTTTTAAGCTGATAAAAAGGGCGAGTCACTTTATCCGATGCGCCGTAAAACCCCATCCTTCAGAGGATGTCAAAAAGTCATAGCTTCACACAGGTACAGAACAGAACTGTATTGCCCAAACTTTTGATCACGAGCATGACACACTGGATAGTGCTGAGGAGAGAAACAGGAGAAGAGAACGCTATAACAAGAGCAGCTCTTGCGCCATTCATCGGGGTGTCAGCAAAAACAGGATTGACGGGAAAGTCTTCCAGCTATCCTAATAAACCAATCACTGAGTAAAACGGAAATCGATATCCGGGCTAAAACTCAGCCCGAATATCGGATTTTATCAAATGCTATTTCGGCGGGTTGGTTAGCGACTACCACTATAAAAGTTAGTGGTCACTACGGACGTAACCCGCCAGGCTAGCGACCTACGCGGCTATTACATCATGCCGCCCATACCGCCCATGCCACCCATACCACCTGCTGCGCCTAAATCAGCTTTATCGTCTTTAGGCAGATCAGTGATCATACATTCAGTGGTGATCATCAGGCCAGCGATAGATGCTGCAAATTGCAGTGCAGAACGGGTTACTTTGGTTGGGTCCAGAATACCCATTGCGATCATATCGCCATACTGTTCAGTCGTTGCGTTATAACCGAAGTTGCCTTCACCTGCTTTCACGTTGTTTGCGATAACAGACGGCTCTTCACCTGCGTTGTCAACGATCTGACGCAAAGGAGCTTCCATCGCGCGCATTGCAACACGGATACCTACGTTTTGATCTTCGTTATCGCCTTTCAGACCAGCAATAGCTGCTGCAACGCGAACCAGTGCAACACCACCACCAGCTACCACGCCTTCTTCTACTGCTGCGCGAGTCGCATGCAGAGCATCGTCAACGCGAGCACGTTTTTCTTTCATTTCAACTTCTGTTGCAGCACCAACTTTAATAACAGCAACACCGCCAGCCAATTTAGCTACGCGCTCTTGCAGTTTTTCACGGTCATAATCAGAAGTGGACTCTTTGATCTGCTGATTGATCTGAGAAACACGGCCTGCAATTGCAGCTTCTTCACCAATGCCATCAATGATGGTGGTGGTATCTTTGTTGATAACGATACGTTTTGCCTGACCCAGATCTTCCAGAGTTGCTTTTTCCAACTCCAGGCCAATCTCTTCAGAAATAACATTACCGTTAGTCAAGACAGCGATGTCTTGCAGCATAGCTTTACGGCGGTCACCGAAGCCAGGCGCTTTAACCGCAGCAACTTTAACGATGCCACGCATGGTGTTAACAACCAGAGTAGCCAGTGCTTCACCTTCAACATCTTCAGCAACAATCAGCAAAGGCTTGCTTGCCTTAGCTACACCTTCCAGAACTGGCAACAGTTCACGGATGTTGGAGATTTTTTTATCTACCAGAAGAATATATGGGTTTTCTAATTCAACAGAACCGTTTTCTGGTTTGTTGATGAAATAAGGAGAGAGGTAACCACGGTCAAACTGCATACCTTCAACGACATCCAGCTCGTCTTCCAGGCCAGTACCTTCTTCAACGGTGATTACACCTTCTTTACCGACTTTATCCATCGCTTCTGCGATCAATTTACCCACAGTTTCGTCGGAATTCGCGGAGATAGTACCTACCTGAGCAATAGAGGTGGAATCAGAGCAAGGTACGGACAGCTTTTTCAGTTCTGCCACTGCTGCAACCACAGCTTTGTCGATACCGCGTTTCAGATCCATTGGGTTCATACCAGCGGCTACGGCTTTCAGACCTTCAGTAACAATAGACTGAGCCAATACAGTTGCTGTTGTTGTACCGTCGCCCGCAGCATCGTTCGCTTTAGAAGCAACTTCTTTCACCATCTGAGCACCCATGTTTTCGAACTTGTCTTCCAGTTCAATTTCACGAGCTACGGAAACGCCGTCTTTAGTGATTGCAGGAGCGCCGAAAGATTTATCCAGCACAACGTTACGGCCTTTAGGACCTAGGGTTACTTTTACTGCATCAGCAAGAATATTCACACCACGTAGCATCTTAACGCGAGCGTCGCTACCAAATTTTACGTCTTTAGCTGCCATTGTTTCTTTCCTTTAAATTCGTTCAGTTAAGAAGATCTAAGCGCAACAATTACGCTTCAACAATTGCCAGAATGTCGCTTTCAGACATGATCAACACTTCTTCGTTGTCGATCTTCTCTGACTTAATACCGTAACCATCGTTAAAAATAACGATATCTCCAACTTTCACACACAGTGCTTTCACATCACCGTTTTCAAGGATGCGGCCATTGCCTACAGCCAGAACTTCACCACGAGTGGATTTACTCGCAGCTGTGCCAGTCAGCACAATACCGCCAGCAGATTTTGATTCAACTTCTTTACGCTTGACGATTACACGATCATGCAATGGACGAATATTCATTGATAGCTCTCCTATAAGAAAGTCCATATCAGGTAAGAGGATTGATACCAGTATGTTTTCATTAAACCAGTATCATAATAAATTAAATGGGGACTTATTTATGATACTTCAAGGGCAGGCAAAAAAATATTTTACTTTTTTCTTGCCCACAGAAAAAAACCGATGATTAAACTAAACATTCAGAAAATTACCGCTTATCAATGAGGCTTATGCTCGTCATCATCGGGTTTACTATCTTTCAACGTACGGGAGGGGTTATCCTGCTTACGCTCATATTCACCCTCGAAAGTATTACTATCTCGTCTAAACCCACCGCTATTATGAGGACGATAGAAATTGATATGTGACATCAGTTTCATCACTAATGTTTTTTGAACCGCTGGCAGTAACAACAGCAATCCAAGGAAATCCGTAAAAAAGCCGGGAAGGACTAACAGGAAACCCGACAGTAAAAGAGAAACGCTTTTTATCATTTCTGCGGCCGGACTCTCGCCGTTAACCAGCTTCTGCTGGATCTGGAGAAAATTCTTTATGCCCTGACTGCGTACCAAAGAGATACCGACACAAGAAGTAAACAACACCAGTAACAGAGTTAACAGCACGCCTAATTCGGAGGCAACGCGCACAAATAAGGTTGACTCAATGTAGACAAGCAAAAATATCAGGATAAATGGCAACCAACGCACTTGGTGCTCCTTCAATTGATTTGGATGAACGGGTTGTATCCTGAATAAATCATATCAACAAAATCCAAGGGACAACCAAATTAATGTTTTTTAGTTTATTAAAGATATAATTGGGGTCACAGTTATCGTTTTCAATCCTCTGAAAATTTTGCTAATTAAACACGCAATTGTGATAAATATCACATATATCAAATCAGACTAAACAAATACCACTATAAAGTGATCCAGATTCAATGCATTTATTGCTAACCAGCATATGATCACGTGGGCAATCCGGTGATAAAAAGTTCATATCATATCTATTGCTGTTGGCAACATAATGATTTAATGAACGCATAATTAGACAGTAAAAACGTCATCTAATAAGAAGGTTCTCATGTCAAACAACATTCGTATCGAAGAAGACCTGTTAGGTAAACGAGAAGTCCCTGCTGAAGCCTAT
This sequence comes from Photorhabdus aegyptia, assembly GCF_000612035.1. Taxonomy (NCBI): domain Bacteria; kingdom Pseudomonadati; phylum Pseudomonadota; class Gammaproteobacteria; order Enterobacterales; family Morganellaceae; genus Photorhabdus; species Photorhabdus aegyptia. Next base: position 94,413 of record NZ_JFGV01000007.1, read on the forward strand.
TATGGTATTCACACCTTACGTGCGATTGAAAACTTCCATATCAGTAACAACACCATTAATGATGTACCCGAATTTATCCGTGGCATGGTGATGGTAAAAAAAGCCGCAGCCTTAGCTAACAAAGAACTGCAAACGATTCCTAAAAAGATTGCAGACATCATCATCAAAGCATGTGACGAAGTGCTCCATACCGGCAAATGCATGGATCAGTTTCCGGTCGATGTGTTTCAGGGCGGCGCCGGTACTTCACTCAACATGAATACCAATGAAGTTCTGGCAAACATTGGTCTGGAACTGTTAGGCCATAAAAAAGGCGAATATGAGTACCTGAATCCTAATGACCACTTGAATAAAAGCCAATCAACTAATGACGCCTACCCAACCGGTTTCCGTATTGCAGTTTATAACTCCATCCTGAAACTGATCGAATCTATTGAACTGTTAATTGCGGGCTTCGATAAAAAAGCGAGAGAATTCAGCGATATCCTAAAAATGGGTCGTACCCAGTTACAGGATGCTGTTCCTATGACGCTGGGGCAGGAATTCAACGCATTCTCTATCCTGCTGAAAGAGGAAGTTAAAAACCTAAACCGAACCTCTGAATTACTGCTGGAAGTTAACCTTGGCGCTACTGCTATCGGTACCGGCTTGAATACAGCACCAGGTTATCAGAAATTGGCGGTTGAAAAACTGGCTGAAGTTTCAGGTCTACCTTGCATACCAGCCGAAGATCTGATTGAAGCAACCTCTGACTGTGGGGCTTATGTTATGATCCACGGTGCTCTGAAGCGCCTGGCTGTCAAACTGTCTAAAATCTGCAATGACCTGCGTTTGCTCTCTTCTGGCCCTCGTGCCGGCCTGAATGAAATCAACCTACCAGAATTACAGGCAGGCTCTTCTATTATGCCGGCAAAAGTGAACCCGGTTATTCCAGAAGTTGTGAATCAGGTTTGCTTCAAAGTTATTGGTAACGATATTTGTGTTACTATGGCGTCCGAAGCAGGCCAGTTACAGCTCAATGTAATGGAACCTGCTATCGGTCAGGCCATGTTTGAATCTATCTCCCTGCTAAGCAACGCTTGCCGCAACCTGGTAGAAAAATGCGTTAATGGCATCACGGCTAACAAAGAAGTTTGCGAAAATTTCGTATTCAACTCGATCGGTATCGTGACATATCTGAACCCATTCATCGGTCACCACAATGGTGACATTGTTGGTAAAATTTGTGCTGAAACCGGTAAAAGTGTTCGTGAAGTCGTGCTGGAACGAGGCTTACTGACCGAAACTCAATTGGATGACATCTTCTCTGTAGAGAACCTAAAATGCCCATCTTACAAGGCAAAACGTTTTGACGATTAAGTTGTTGAATATAATAAAAAATAGCTCTTAGCAACAAGGCACGCAACTCCAACTGGATAGCGTGCCTTTTTACTTCCCTACATGCACAAAGTATTAACCTAAAATTTTCAAATTTTTAATTATTTCAAGGAGTCACTATTATGTTAGCCGTAGAATTGATTATCGTTCTGCTGGCCATCTTCCTGGGTGCAAGATTAGGGGGAATTGGCATTGGATTTGCCGGTGGTCTTGGCGTTCTGGTGCTGGCTGCAATTGGCGTTAAACCAGGGCATATCCCATTTGATGTTATTTCCATCATTATGGCAGTTATCGCTGCTATCTCTGCAATGCAAGTTGCCGGTGGTCTGGATTATTTGGTTCAGCAAACTGAAAAACTGCTGCGTAAAAATCCAAAATACATCACGATACTCGCACCTATCGTTACCTATTTCCTGACACTATTTGCAGGTACAGGTAACATCTCCCTGTCAGCACTGCCTGTTATTACTGAAGTTGCGAAAGAGCAAGGCATTAAGCCATGCCGCCCACTTTCCACAGCGGTTGTAGCGGCCCAAATTGGCATCACCGCCTCACCCATTTCTGCGGCGGTCGTTTATATGTCTTCTCTGATGGAAGGCCACGGCGTCAGCTATATCCATCTGTTAATGGTGCTATTACCATCCACTTTCGCCGCTATCATTCTGATGTCTTTCATCATCTCTTGGGCGTTCAATTCCAAGCTGTCTGATGATCCCGTTTACTTAAATCGTCTGGAAGACAATCTAGTAACTCTGCGTGGCAGCAAACAAATTGAAGTTAAACCAAAGGCTAAAGCTTCCGTTCTGTTATTCCTGTCAGGAGTTATCGGTGTTGTTATTTACGCTATCGTCAATAGCCCAAGCATCGGTCTGGTTGAAGAACCCCTGATGAACACCACTCACGCCATTCTGATCATTATGTTGAGTATCGCAACTATCACGACGACGTTCTGTTCAGTTGATACTGACGCTATTCTGAACTCCAGTACCTTTAAAGCGGGTATGAGCGCATGTATCTGTATTCTAGGTGTTGCATGGCTAGGCGATACTTTTGTACAGGCGAACATGGATTGGATTAAAGGCACTGCCGGAGACTTAATTCACTCTCAACCTTGGTTGCTAGCGATTATTTTCTTCTTCTGTTCCGCTCTACTCTATTCTCAGGCGGCAACCGCAAAAGCATTGATGCCGATGGCTTTGGCTCTGAACGTCACACCATTGACAGCCATCGCCTCTTTCTCGGCGGTTTCTGGGTTGTTTATATTGCCCACTTATCCAACCTTGGTTGCCGCGGTTCAGATGGATGACACCGGCACTACCCGTATCGGCCGTTTTGTATTTAATCATCCATTCTTTATCCCTGGCACCATTGGGGTTGCTCTGGCTGTTGCCTTCGGTTTCCTATTCGGCAGTATGATCCTCTAATTCCGGCTGCCAATAACCACTTAATCCGGGGGCGTATACCGCCCCTGACTCCCCTCTCCCAAACGATCTATTTTCTCTGAAAACCTTCGATGACTGCTCTAATCTTAACCAGAGCACTTTCTGGTCTGACAGCCTTAGGTTATAGTGCTGAATCTATTTCATTTAATTAGCGATCATTATCTTTATGATTAAACGTACTCTGATGCTATTTTTGCTGCTTTGCAGCACCCTCTTTACCCCAATAGCAGCGAACGCGCTGTTTGAGCAACCGGGGCAAAATCCATATTTGCCAGTAGATCAGGCATTCATGTTTGATTTTCAGCAAAAAGGCGACAAATTGACGTTGGACTGGCAGATCAAACCGGGGTATTACCTTTATCGCAAACAACTTCATATTGAGCCGCAACAGGCCACACTGGGTAAAATCACGTTGCCACAAGGTACAGCTCATCGAGATGAGTTCTTTGGTGAAACTGAAGTTTATTTCCAACAACTCATCGTCAATGTTCCTGTTACAGAGGCGAACAACAATTCTAATATCGTTGTCACTTATCAAGGCTGTGCCGCCGCAGGATATTGCTATCCACCTGAAACCCGCCTTGTGCCATTGAGTGCAGTTATCCCAGCAAAAACAACTGACGCAACACCTACTGAACCTGTTCAGAAAACACCAGAAAGCGCATCCAATGATCAACAATATTTACCTTTCTCACCACTCTGGGCAATCCTGATTGGCATCGGTATCGCCTTTACACCTTGCGTACTACCGATGTACCCATTGATTTCCAGCATTATTCTTGGCAGCCAACACCCTAAGAACCTAAAACAGATATTTTGGTTAGCGCTAAGCTATGTTCAAGGCATGGCGATCACCTACACATTACTTGGATTGGTTGTAGCGGCTGCGGGTCTACAATTTCAAGCCGCACTGCAACATCCGTATGTACTGATTGGCTTATCCGTATTGTTTATTCTGCTAGCACTATCAATGTTCGGCCTCTATTCTCTGCAACTGCCTTCCACTGTTCAGACACGCTTAGTCAACTGGAGCAACCAGCAAAAAAGCGGTTCACTTCTCGGTGTATTCGCTATGGGGGCGTTAGCGGGATTAATTTGCTCCCCTTGTACTACCGCGCCTTTAAGCGCTATTTTGCTCTACATTGCTCAAAGTGGTAATACTGTGGCAGGTGGCCTAACCCTTTATCTTTACGCTTTGGGAATGGGATTACCGCTCATTGCCGTCACCCTATTTGGTCATAAACTCCTGCCACGCAGTGGGCCTTGGATGCAGTATGTTAAAGAAGCTTTTGGCTTCATTATCCTCGCGCTACCCGTTTTCCTGCTGGAAAGAGTTATCGGTGATAGCTGGGGAATACGATTATGGAGCCTGCTGGCCGTCAGTTTCCTAGGATGGGGATTTGCTCTGACGATTAGAAGCCAAAACGGTTGGGTACGAGTCATACAACTGATATTGTTAATTCTGATGCTGATAGCTACCCGTCCATTGCAGGATTGGTTTTGGGGTACAACAGTTACACAACAGTCGCAACACAGCCTCAACTTCCGTCAGATAAATAACTGGCAGGAATTAGAACAAATAATGACACAAAACAGCCATAAAACCATTATGCTTGATTTCTATGCTGACTGGTGTACCGCTTGTAAAGAATTTGAAAAATATACATTCAGCGATCCACAAGTTCAGTCACAACTGCGGGATACCTTACTGTTACAGGCCAATGTCACCAATAACAGCCCACAACAGAAACAGCTTTTAGAAAAACTGAACGTTCGGGGATTACCGACCATTCTGTTTTTTGATTCCCAGGGAAAAGAGATCCCTGATTCACGGGTAAATGGTTTTATGGATGCAACCCGCTTTAACGAGCACTTGCAACATCTGCCAAAATGATTCAGAAGGAGAACACCGTGCAACGAGAACAAGTTCTTAGTCATGCCTTAAACTTACTGGAGCAACATGGCTTATCCATCACAACTGAGATACTTTTTGGCTCGCTTAACATGGATATCGAATATCTCAAACAATTCTGGCCTGATCGGGAAGCTCTACTTTATGACTGTCTACGTTATCACGGCCAACAAATTGAAGTCTGGCAGCGACAGATATTACTGGATGAAAATCTGACGCCAGAACAGAAACTACTAGCTCGTTATGCCGCCCTTGATGAAAAAGTAAAAGAGAAACGCTATCCAGGTTGCCTATTTATCGCGGCCTGTAGCGCATTCCCTGAACCTAACCATCCCATTCATCAATTAGCTGAATTACAAAAACAGAGTTCTTCCCGTTACACCACCGGGCTACTACATCAACTAGATATTGAAGATTGCGAACTCGTTGCTAAACAGATGGAACTGATTCTGGAAGGTTGCCTGAGTAAGCTACTGATCAAACGGGATATTGCTGATATCGCTACGGCAAAACTGCTGGCAGAAGATGTTTTAGCTATTGCCTTATGCCGCAAAAATGGCGCATTAAGTTAACAAAAATCAGCCTAAGATGAACAACCACACAAATTCCGGGCAAAAAGAGAGCAAACAATCAGCTTTTATCATTTTTTATCAGAAAGGCATTGACGACTTAGGCTGAATACGGTTTAATGCGCCCCGTTGCCCGGATAGCTCAGTCGGTAGAGCAGAGGATTGAAAATCCTCGTGTCGGTGGTTCGATTCCGCCTCCGGGCACCAAAGTTTAGTTTCATGGCGCTCCTATACGTCCTGAAACGTTAAAAAATCAGTAAGTTGCAAAGAGCCTGGAGCATCAATAGATACTGCTAGGTTTTTTGACATTCAGAGTTTTTGGGGCTTAATTGGGGGCCTGTTGGTTCGATAAACTCTGGAGCCCCCGCCATGCGACTCACCGATACCGCCATCCGTAACGCCAAGCCGCTCGATAAACCCTACAAACTCAGCGATGCGCAGGGTCTGTACCTGCTGATTAAACCCAACGGTTCTAAACTCTGGCAACTCAAGTACCGCTTTGGCGGCAAGGAGAAGAAGCTGGCGTTTGGCGCTTACCCGACCGTTACGCTGGCGAATGCGCGTAAGCTGCGTGAAGAAGCTCGCGCCGTACTCAGCGCGGGCGACAATCCGGGGGTGAAAAAGCAGCAGGAGAAGCAGGCGAAGAAAAGCGGTAATACCTTTGAAGAGGTCGCCCGTAAGTGGCTGGCGGGAAATATCCGCTGGACGGAGCATCACACGGCGAAGATCCTGCGCTCGCTGGAGCTGCGTCAAACAGGCATTGATCCTGCCGCAGAGCGCCATTTTTAACGCTATATCTTTACTTTCAATCAGGGTTTCGGCGAAGTTTTCGCAGTGATCGGCAAGGACGGTGAAGTCCGTGGCGGCATTGAAGGGAATAGCAAGTAACGGGTGTGTTTGAGTAGGGATCGTAGCCATAGTGGCAGCCTCCAGTAAGTGATTAATTGAACCACCACCGAAGAGACCAATTTTGAGGTGGTGGAACCGGACAGAGTTGGTCTTACCGGCCTTACTGGACACCGGCGCGTCTTGCGACGCCTCCGCCCGGCCCACCATTGAGATGTAGCCGGATGAACGACATAAAAAAGACGCAAAGCGCGTCATATGTCGCCAGTAAGGAATATCTTCAGGAGACCAATCCCGGCACCTGAATTTGCACCGCGATTAGCAGTTAACAGCAAGTGAGGTTATGAAAGGCTTATCGCAAAAATAACTCTCTCTTACCTGCAAAACTAATCATTCGTCTTTCGCATCAAACAAAAGACTAAAGTTTCATTTTTTCCATTTTATTCAATGAATAATCGGGAATATAATCCAGAAAACACACTCTAAGGATCTCAATATGAGGATCACCGCTACCCAAATTGAACAGTGGGCGGACACAAGAGACGCTCAGGGAATGTTGCCCATTTTGATCCGGCGATTAATTAGCGCGACCACAACAATAACAGCATTGAGCATGCCCGGCGGTGATTCTGTTTCAAGCAGCGGCTGGGATGGTATTGTCCAGGCTGACAAAGGCAACATCTGGGTTCCTGATGGTGCCTCTTTCTGGGAAATGGGCTGTTCCTCCGACATCATTACTAAAGCCCGCTCAGATTTTCGGAAAAGAAATCAACAAATTTCACCACAGGAAGCAGCTCAAAGTCGCTTTGTTTTCGTATCACCACGCCGGTGGTCCAAAAAAGATAGCTGGCTCAAAGAAGCACAGGCTGAAAACATCTGGTCCGGCGTTTATGCTCTTGATGCTGACGATCTGGAGGCGTGGCTGGAAAACACTCCGGCTGTAGCTCTCTGGTTCAGTGAAATAACAGGCCATACTGGTGCAGGCATTGAATCCATTTCCCATTTCTGGGAACGATGGTGCAATCAGTCACAATTTCCGTTAACAAAAGACACCTTACTGGCTGGCAGGGAAGAGGAAAAAAACACACTGAACGACTTTCTATCAGATAAAAAAGAACAAATTATTATCCGGGCAGACAGTCAGGAAGAAGGTATCGCTTTTGCCTGTGCCAGCTTAATAGAGATGGGACATGAAAATATATCAGCCTGCATAACTACTGATGATGGATGGCACTTTATTGATAAAAATCCCTCAATTCAATTTTGTCTGGCAATGAACAGTGATATTTCCAGACAAAGCCGACACCAGCCTGAACGAACTATTTTTATTCCCTTTTCCCTGGGCGATCACAATACTACGAACAATAAGCGAAGTGATACCATTACATTGGAACGTCTTACTCGAAGCGATTTTGAAGAGAAGCTCATTGCTTTAGGAGAGGAGGAATCCGATGCAAGGCGGTTATCGCAAACAACCGGACGATCCTGGTCGGTTTATCGACGTCTTAGGGCCAAAAACCCGGCAATATCATCTCCCGTATGGCTGACCACATCGCCAGCAAAAGCGCTAATCACGCTGACTCTGGTAGGATGCTGGAATACCAAAAAGGAAGGCGATAAATATTGCGTTGAAACTATTGCGCAAAAAGATTACGAAGAACTGGAACAGGAACTATGCGAAATATCTCTTCGGGATGACTCTCCGGTATTACAGATTGGTGATGTATGGAAAGCAAAATCTCCCATTGAGCTATTGTATCAACTAGCCCCTCGACTGACAGAAAGTCAGCTTGAACGTTTCTTCTTGGTTGTAAAACAAACGCTACTTAAACCCGATCCTGCCCTGGAGCTTAAAAACGAAGATCGCTGGATGGCGGCTATCTATGGAAAAGTTCGTTCAGAATCAGATTTTATTCTGAAATCAATCGCTGACTCACTGGTAAAGCTCAGAATCTACGCTGAAAGCAGTGAAGGGATTAATTCAGATTTCATCATTGCCGCCATCGACAATCTGGTTAGAGATCTGTTGATGGATGCCGATGGTGAGAGATGGCTGTCATTAACAGACGTATTATGTCCGTTAGCTGAAGCATCACCAGAGGTGTTCTTAAAATCCATAGAAACAAGTTTGCAATCAACAGAGGTTTCCGTTACTCGTCTACTAACAGAAACGAGCGAAAGCACAGGCTTTGGTATGCGTTGTTGGCATGCTGACTTATTGCATGCGCTGGAAATCCTAGCCTGGAATCCAAGGCGATTACTTAGAATCAGTCTTATTCTTGCAACGCTATCATCATTAAGAATTCAGGGAAACTGGACCAATACACCGGAAAATACCCTAAAATCGTTGCTCAGACCCTACTGGCCACAAACAATGGCTACTGATGAACAAAGACTCGTCGTACTTGATATGCTTATCAAAAAGCACGATAGCATTGTCTGGCGTTTTCTCTATGAACAAACTGATCCTATGGGCGGTGTTTATATGGGAAATGCCAGACCAAAATGGCGGGATGATGATGCTGGCAGTGCACAAATGAGAGGAACTTTTCTTTATGAATATTATTCTGCACTTAGTGAGCGAATTCTGGTTCTGGCAGAAAAAAATGTCGAAAGAATAGCAGCGCTTATTAAGCGAATAGACCATTTTGAAGGAACCTACCAAGAAAGACTTATTGCATTAATTAAACGCGCAATTTCTTTTTCTGATGGAGACAAGGAGATCATCAGAGAAGCACTATATCACTATCTGAGTTGGCATAACTCGTATAACAAAGATGGAGATAAAAAAAGCAGAACTGTTGCAGAAGACCTCATGTCATTCGTCGGTTTATTAACACCTAAAGATATTATTCTTGATAAACGCCGACTTTTCACATCTCAATACCCTGCATTACCTGAAGGAAATGAAATAGATCGCATAATACATAGTGAAAAAATAATAAAAATGCGAACCAATGCAATAGAAGAGATATATTTCCACCAAGGATTGGATGGAATATCGTCTTTACTTTCATTAGCACAATCACCGTCTGTAATAGGTGAGTCTCTGGCTACCTGTAACTTAAATTTGATAGATTCATTCACATGGATTATTGAAAAATTCAAAGGTAATGGTTTCCCATTTCATGATCAATTGATAAGTTCATTTTATGCCTGGCTGCCTGAAGAAAAGAAACTTATCCTGTTAAATTCTCAAGAATTTAAAAATGAGATGAATAGTGATGACAAAATTGCCGCATTCCACTCAATACTCCCACCCAATATGGCTACATGGCACAACCTCTCAAGTTACCCTGAAAGCGCCCAAATGCTGTACTGGAAGGGAATCAATTATCCACACATCTGGAGTGATAATGCTGATGAAATTGATTACTTCATCGGAAAAATGATGTTCGCTGACAGATATATATCAACATTTAATCTCGTAAAACATCGTATAGAGAAAGTTTCCTGGCAAAACCTATTGAAACTGTTAAATGGATTCAGAACTACCACTGAAAAAGATGTACCAATACCAGATGGCTGGTATCTATCCAGAGCTATTGAATATCTTGAATCATCAGGCCAGGTCTCTCGTTTAGATTTATCCTTACTGGAATTCTTCTTTTTCTCAGCATTCAGGAATTGTGAAAAAGGAGCAAAAAACCTTTACACGGAATTACTTTCCAATCCACCACTCTTTGTGCAATTAATATGTCTTGCTTATAAACCAGAATCTAAGAAAGAGTATAAACAGGATGAATCCTTAATGGCTGCGGCACAACAAGCTGGCAGAGTTCTGGATCAAGGGAAAGGAATCCCCGGTCAGAGACCAGATGATAATATTGATGAAGTCGTATTTAGTAACTGGATTGAGGAAGTCAGGAAATTGGCGGCAGAAAATGACAGAAGCAATACTACTGATTACATAATCGGTAAATGGCTATCCCGCTCAAAACATCTAAATAACGCACCATGGTCCAGCATAATAATCAGAGATTTGCTGGAAGAAACAGAACGAGATGAGATCAGAGAAGGATTCTATTATGGCACTATCAATAGCCGTGGTACAACAGTAAGAGCTTATTATGAAGGCGGTGATAAAGAACGAAAACTAGTTGACCAGTACAAAGAAATAGCTAACCAGTTATATTTCACTCATCCCAAATTGGCGTGTGTCTTTGATGACCTTGCTTCACATTATGATTTTGATGCTGTAAATCAAGATCGGCATGCAAAATTAAGACTTGAAGGATATTAAATACAACACATTACATACACTTAGTTCTCAAAAGGATTTAAAAATGGGAAAGAACAGCAAGTCAAAACGAGATTCAAAAAAGAAAAAAAACAATAATAAGTCCAAAGATAAATTCCCGAACAGGGGGATAAGAAACTATAAGGACATTATGCCACAAATAAAAGAAAAATTAACATCTGTTTATACAGAATACAACCTCGCAGAACTTTTTCTCGCATTAAGTATTTCCGAATTATGGCTACCCAATATTTCGTCACCTGTAAAACACACTATCGCTTTCAACACCTTGCTTTCCATGGACGTCAGTACATTTAACAACCAAAAGGAACTTAAAACATACCAACAAGCAAGCGAATTTTTTAGCATTATTTACAATATATTACCTGATATTCCTCAAATGGAAGATTTTATCCCTGAACAAGACTGGGGACAAATAAGAATACCGTGGGGAGATAGTATTTATAAAATTTTTTATGGTAGCTCAGTCGAACGCTTATATGATTATATTAAAGCTTTTGAAATTAGATACGCAGAATATCCAATTATTCTTAAGCAAATGGAAAATGTTCTTATTTTACAGAACCAGTTTTTATCAGGCATAAATCCAGTTGATACACTCTCAGAACAAGAGTTCTCACCCGGTCATGTCGAAATCCCTCCAGAAACGTTCTGGAAAACCTGCCATCAGGCTTTAACGGATGCCAGTCATGCGTTTGAGGAAATAATAAATCAGACAGAAAATATATTTATTAAAAAACCAGGGGAATTTAAAAGCATTAACTCCACCACTGAATTATCAAATATAATAATGGAAGGCATAGCGCTCCCTGCTATTGGTATCAATATTGGTGATCGTGTTTATCCATTGTCATTCAGGAATATGGCAAATGTAATTATTGAGCACTATGCTTCCCAGAAAATGGATATCGATTGTTCAGATGCAATTTCAAATTTCATATCCCAGCGTTTTGAAAACATTATTGAGGGACCATTTCTGCTTCTGAATCAAAAAAAGATCCTACCTTATAAATTCGCTGGGATACTACAGGGAAATGATAAGTATTATTTATTTGTACCTTTTGATATTAATCCAATAAACAAACTAAAAAAGATAGAAGAAGATGTTTTCGAACTTTTTAGCCAAGGAAAATGGGCTTTATCACCGATTTCATCATCACAACTATTAGGTATTCGAAATGGCTCAGGAAAGCAACTTGCAATTGATGATATTGAGTTTATTTTCATAAGCTCTAATCTTACTACTGCTATGCTTCCTTTTAAGCCACCGCAACTAAAATATAGTTATCATATTCTTTTCTTGACAGAATTTATTGCATTATTTGACTCGATAGATAACCTAAGTGAATTGTCATCACTTTTTTCATATCTAGAGCAATATAAATCCAAAATAAATCCGTTTTTTATTTCTGTAATAGATAAATTTGCATCACTTAAAGGAACTCATTCTGTATTAGAAGATGGTGCTATTAATTTCGACATGATTATTCTTGATCCTCATTGGAGATCTCACTGGAGATATGAAGAACTGGAAAAATACTGGTCACAGGTCCCTTCAAATTTTCCTGATGTCAATGTAAAATGGAATATCAGTAATACTTACCAAGGAAATATTTCATTAATATCAAAAAGTCATTTCTATGTATGCTGGTGCACAAAAATAAATAACTGCACAATGCATTTTTGTGCCGATCGCAAACCACTACTAAATGAAGATCATCTTAACGGTCAGCTTCTGACATTATTTTTAGAATGCACTTGTGATGCGCTATCGCAACGAAAAGATATTTTAGAGAATATATCATTCCAAAATATAATAAGATTATAGGTTAGGAATAAACCCTTCTTCCCGCAGAACCTTAATCACCCCACGAATCAGATATGAGTTAGAAAACTTCGCCGTATAGGTACGAGCCCCCTCTTCTACTGGCTGAAGCAGTCCCCGTTCAATCAGCTTACCAAGCTGATAAGTCACCTGCGTCGGTTTAAGCTCAGGCAAAACGGCGCGTAGATCGCCCGCTTTTATCGTCCCCAGCTCAACAACGCGTTTCAGAACCTTCGATTCCAGCGGGTTTATCAGCCCTCTCTCCGATGAGAAATCGATGGCCGGATACAGGATCTTTTCGCTCAGGAAAGCGTGGTTTGTCAGTTGATCGACTTTCTTCAGCTCAGAGGAGATCCCCGAAAGCACATATAAGCACCATTCTTCCAGCCCCTGCTCTGTTCCCTTATCAGCTAACGAAAGCATGGCGTAATAGCGTTCACGATCATTGCAGAATACCGCTGTCGGATTGAGAACCCGCCCACCAGCCTGAACATTAAAACCATACTTGATAAGCAATGCATAGGTCAGCAATCTGACCGTTCTGCCATTACCGTTGCCAAATGGATGTATCCAGCCAAAGCGGTGGTGCACCAGTGCAATCTTCATCAGATCGTACTTTGGCTTATCGGCACGATTAATAAAGGCGGTCAGTTCCGCCATATAATCAGGAACGCGGATGTGGTCCGGCGGTAAATGGTCAGACAGAGCGATGCTGACGTTATGTTGCCGATATGCTCCGGGCGTTCTGTCGCCTTCCTGTTGCAGCCCGGCTACCGCCAGACTATGCAACTCGCGGATAAAATATTCTGTTATGTCATCGCCGTTGCTCAGGTATTCGTCGATGTACTCCATCGCGGCTTCAATATTGTTGATTTCTTTGAGTTGGTCCGTCGAACTCTGCGTTCCTTCAACCTTGCTTTCAACATAGTCGGCAAGCGTGGTATGGTTTCCCTCAATCCTTGCGGAGCCAAGACTCTCCAGCATGTGGAAAACGGCCTTCAACTGCGCAAACAGGATAGGGTGAACATCAGTTTCCAGCCGCAGGTGCCGGAGTAACTCCAGTTCCGTCAGCGCATCGACCAAAGGGGAGTCAAAGCTGGGGTTCAGAAGCGAGAGTTCAAAGTGATTAAATTGAACCATGATGTTTAGTTATCTCAACTGGTGAATAAAAACATCTCAAAAGTATAGCAAAAATAGTAATAGAATCTATATCTTAGAAAGAACACTGTTTTTGATTATCTCAAAAACCGTTGTTCCAACATATCAAATGTAAGTTTGAAAGATGTTCAATGAGAAGGGGGATGGGGCTTTGATTGCATAATGCAGTATGGATTTTTTAGCGCCGCTATGTGTGGAGGTCTGGTCGTTATATGTGGACCTGACTCCACACATAACGAAGCCCCACTATCTTAAATACCAATTTTTCTTGATAACCATCACAAAACAAAAGCGATTTTTTGTGGGGGCCTTCGTGGGGACGCTGTTTGAGAGATGAGAAAACTCAACCGGCGGCCGAAACAAGAACCCGAATGTATAACTGTAGTTAGTTTAGCTTTTCAGTACTTCGATATTGAATTGAATACAAGGGTTATGATGTAGGATACATAAGAAGTTATGTGTCTTTTTTCTGCTTGAACGCAATACTTACAAATCCTATTGCAACTGCCAGGCCAATCCAAAATAAATCAATAAATTAACACGATGTTGGGTTCAACAAACCAGCTTTGTGTTTGATGATAGGGTCGTCAATCTCCCTCGGCAATCACACTAATACACATAATGTGACATCTATATTATTAACCACTTTTCATTCCTATTTTAGTTTATATTGTTTGTTTCTTACTGATTTCTTTATTACCTCTATTACCAGTTATATAAATAATGCTACCGACCAAGGAAACAACGGTGATAATAGATGCCACTTTAATCGGTTCATGGTGAGATATATAACCAATAAGCAATGATGCCAATCCCGCACTACCTAATTGCAATGTTCCCATTACGCCGGAAGCTGTCCCAGCCGCTTGAGAATAAGTGGCAATTGCCGATGCAGTACCTAGTGGCAGCAAAAAACCATTACCGAAAGTCAATATTGATATTGTTAGCACAGAAGTTATCAATGGGTAGGGACTAAAAAACATTTGTATCGTGAAAGCAATACCGCCAACAGCAAAGATGAGATAACCATGAAAAATCGTCTTTCTCATGCCCTGCTGGCGACTTACATTTCTTAGCCGTAAGATTACCCAACACATAACTCAAAGAGAGCATTATATAGGTATAACCAACATATCTTTCTGGTAATCCCATAGCGGTAAGAATAAATGGAGATTCAATCAAATAAGAAAAATATGCTGTATAAGCGAAGCAAGGTATTGCTGCATAGTAAAGAAACTTTTTATTTATTATCACTTGGTAAGTACTAACTAATACATTTTTAACACTCAATTTTTGGCGTTTTTCTATTGGCAGTGACTCTTCCAGAACTAGCAAGCACAATATAAGCGCAGCTGTTATAAATAAAGTAAGAAATAAAAAACAGGCTTTCCAACCATAATATTCACTTAACATACCTCCGATCATGGGTGCGACAGCGGGTGACATTCCCACAAAAGGGAAAATAATCAGATACAAATTGGCTGCCTCTTCTTTCCCCATCAAATCACTAATAATGGCACGACTTAATGTAATACCCGCACAAGCGCCTATTCCCTGGAATAAACGCAATAATAGTAATTCACTAATATGCGTACTGTAAAAAATACCGATTGTTGAAATCAGCCATATAATCATTCCAGAAATAAGAACCGCTTTTCTTCCTAAGCAATCACTTAATGGCCCATAAATAAGTTGAGAAAAGGCTATACCAAATAGAAATATAGCTATTGCACTTTGTATACTAGATTCGCTGACGTGATAATAGTTCCCCATTTTACTCAAAGCGGGTAAGAATATATCCGATGAAACCAGCCCACCCATAGAAAGAAAAGCCATTAAAACGATAAATAATAAAGATGAAGATTTATTGTTCATGGACTATTAACCACTCAATATAATAAATACTATCCCAGAATAAATTCCATATAAAATAAAAACCCGCGCCAGTTAAATTTTCATTAAATTCACACGATCACTTATTTAATGAAAAATTAATGCTTTTCATGTAAAAAACAATAAATTACTTTGCATACCACTTTGTGCCGCAAGAATTAATCGCTCTTCATAACAACATAAAAGTCGAATCTCATCGACTCTTTAGATTAATAATTCCCACTCTATAAATAAGTCCTCCAAATAATCAGATACTTTCACACAACTTCTTTAATAATCAACTTTTACAAAAATAAACTTATGTAAATATCAGTTATAAAAATAGTAACATCAATATCACTTTCAGCAAACAAAAAAATATAGAATTTAAATTCAAAAATGAATAAAAAAAACACAAAACACAACATATAATGCTAAAAACAAAGCCATTATTATTTGAACAATGATATATTTTTTTTAAACTCACAAACGAGTAATACCAGATCACATTTCCTCGCTATTGTTAAGACACGAAAACTGAGGGGGTACACATGGTGATTTCCGGTAGTTGTCACTGTAAGAATATTGAATTTACGTTTAATTGGGAGCCTGAACCTCTGGAGATTCCGGCACGAACATATACTTGCTCTTTTTGTACCAAGCACAATGCAGTCTGGACATCATTCCCGGCAGGGCAGCTTCGGCTGAGTATCAGAGAACAAAAGCTGCTACATAGATACTCTTTTGAAACCGGTACAGCACAGTTTCACATCTGTAGCCAGTGTGGAGTAGTGCCTGTTGTCATCAGTCAGATTAACGGTCACGATTATGCCGTCGTTAACGTCCGATTACCTATGAACCCCATCCATCAAATGTTGGGACTAAACACCAGTCACTGTGACACCATTGGATCACATGTTGTTGTTTTTGCTCCGGGGTATATCGGCTACGGCTCATGGTGTCAGTCTCCAAATGAAAATAAGGAAGTAGTAGCGTGCATGGACCGGAAGAAAAAGACAAGGTGAATTCACCGGAGCCTTACCGGTTTTTATCGACACTTAAGTGATTATTCTCCACAACAAAAAAATCCCAGCTCAACAGCTGGGATCGTTCTTATCGGGTAACTAACGAATATCAAATAACCAAAGCACAAAGCCGACTAGAAATCCAGATGTACTGACTTTCAAGTACATACTAATGTTGCTACTAATGAAGTGGAAAATTTCTTTTCCACCTCCAACCCAATAGCCAAGTGTTGCAGCTAGTATGCACATAAAAAATATGAAGAGAAAAAAAGAGCAAGATAAATACAACAAAGCTAATATAGACTTATTTTTTTTCATCTTGTTGCGCCTTATCGAGGGCGTTCAGAATTCTGTGTCACGTTAATTTAGCGGTTACAACGTTATCACATTATCCAAACGCC